>NZ_JBSFTP010000108.1:0-16519 GCF_053591315.1 Streptomyces sp. NPDC003042 | reverse complement strand
CTGGGGGCCGTCGCCGTACCGCTCCTGTACCTCGTCCTGACCGGCAGGGGCCAGTCCGAGGTGAGCGTGATCGAACGCTCCGCGCGGCCCTTTTCACGCCCCGCCAGCCGCCGGGAGGCCCTGAGGGGCCGGGCTCCCGCGGTAGCCGCCTGCCTACCGGCCGGACTTCCCCGGCCCTCAGGAGCCCTGCGTACGTTCCGGTACCCGGGCCCCTGTCCCGGACGCTCGGTCCCCCGATCCCGCCGGACGGGCTTCGGTACCCGGGCCCCTGTCCCGGACGCTCGGTCCCCCGATCCCGCCGGACGGGCTCCGGTACCCGGGCCCCCCGTCCCGGACGCTCGGCTCTCCGATCCCGCCGGACGGGCTCCGGTACCCGGGCCCCTGTCCCGGACGCTCGGCTCTCCGATCCCGCGGGACGCTCCGGAACTTCGTGGGGCTCTCCGCCGGCCGGAACGCTCCGGCGGCTCGGCGGCCCACCCCGGCCACGGGTGCCCTGCGCTGGTCCCGGACCAGAGTCTCGGCGGGGCCTCCGGCGGCACGCCGAGGGCATCGCAACGCCCTATGGGCCCCTGAGGAACCCGTGGGCCTCCAGGGGCCCCGCGCGCCTGTCGGTGGATCCCTGGCTCCAACGGCACGCCGAGGGCGCCCCAAGGCCCCATGGGCCCGCTGGAGAGGTCTGTGTGGCTCCACGAACCCGGCGACTGCCGGTGGAACCCGGGCTCCGACGGCACGCCGAGGGCATCCCACGCCCATGGGCCCCTGGAGAGACCTGTGGAGCCCCGAGACCCCGGGGCCTCCGGGGGCGCGGTGCGCCCGGGGCCCTGTCGCCGCGACGGTGTCGGGGCTGCCGGCTTCACCCGGGTCCCCCCGGCCCCGGGCAGGGCAGGGGAACCCTTGGACCCCTCCGTCCCCCGCCCGGCTCCACGCGCCGCAGACCCGCTGTGGACTCGGCACAGCCCGGCTCGGGCCCCCGGGCTGGGCCGGGGCCCCCGGCCCAAGGTTCCGCCGCCGGGCTCGCCACAGGCGGCTCCGGCTCCCCGGGCGGGACCGCCGGGCTCGCCACAGGCGGCCTGGACCGGGCCGCTGGGCGCCGGGCCCCGGGGGTTCCTGCCGCGTCGGCGTTTCGGCCCCTGGGGCGGCGCCCCGGGTCGGGCGGCAGTTGCGGCGCCGGGCCTCCCTCGGCGTGGAGCGAGGGCGACGGCGGTGACAAGCCGCACAGGGCAAAACGGACCTACTAGGAACTCTCGTAGATTTTGCTGTCCGCTTTGTCCCCCCATATGGCCAGTCGGGACCGCGTCAACAGGGCGGGGAACCGCCGGTCACCTACGAGCCCCGGTAGTAAAGGGCAGGTTTGGGGAAGCCCGGGGGCACGGGTTACCAAGGATGGGCAAGCCCGGCACCGACGGCCCACGGCCGCAGCGCCGGGTCCTTTCTTGCCCGAACACGTCCTTGTCCCCGGCCCCGGAGGTCTCCGCATGTCCGCGAAGCGCGTCAGCACCCGTCGTACCCGTATCGCCGTCCTCGCCACCGGTCTCGGTGCCGCGCTGGCGCTCGGGGCGGGGACGACCGCCGCGTTCGCCCACGAGGCCCCGAACACCGTCGCCGTACAGGCCAAGGCGCAGGCGCAGGCCGCCGCCGACGCGAAGCCCGCCAAGCCCGCCGCCAAGCCGGCCCTGTGGGACAAGCCGGTCGAGCGCTACACGCTCTCCGCGACCTTCGGCAAGGGCGGCAGCATGTGGGCGAGCAAGCACTCGGGCCAGGACTTCGCCGTCCCGGTCGGCACCCCGGTCGACGCCGTGGCCGCCGGCACCGTCGTCAAGGCCGGCCCCAACGGTGGCGGCGACGGCCCCGCCTACGGCAACGCCGTCGTGATCAAGCACGCGAACAACAAGTACTCCCAGTACGCGCACCTCTCGAAGATCCAGGTCCGGATCGGCCAGAAGGTCTCCGTCGACCAGCAGATCGCGCTGTCCGGCAACACCGGAAACTCCAGCGGCCCGCACCTGCACTTCGAGATCCGCACCACGCCGAACTACGGCTCGGCCATCAACCCGGTGGCCTTCCTGCGCAACGCCGGCGTCACCCTCTAAGACCGCCGGGTTCAGATCAGCCAGGAGTGCGTCGGCTTGATCTTCTTGTCGGGCTTGTCGTTCTTCAGGCCCGTGACCTGCTCCTGCCCCAGCGCCCGGTCGTAGATCCGGATGTGGTCGAGGGGCCCGTCCCACGCGCCGCTCCAGATGCCGTGGTGGCGGGCCCGTCCCAGTTGCAGCGGCCCCGGGCCGGACCAGACGCCGGACACCGGCGCCTGCCCGCCGAGCTTGTCGTCCACCCACAGCGCGATGGTCTTCTTCTCGGCGTCGTACGTCCCCGTCAGCAGGGCCCAGGTCCGCACGGTGTCGACGCTGTCCACGACGACCTGCTGGGCCGTCGCCGCCTGGCCCTTGTCGCCGGTCTGGACGCGGAACACCCAGGCCTTCTTGCCGCCCACGACCTCGAAGCCCAGCTCGAAGGAGTACGAGACCCCGTCGCCCTGGCTCACCGCCATCCGCGAGCCGGTCTCGGCCACGTTGTAGGCGCGCGTGGAGACGCTGAAGCTCTTCGTGACGTCGACGGCCGCCTCCGCGCCCTGCGCGTACGAGTCCGGCGTGCCCTTGAACCTGACCTCGGTCCGCTTGGCCAGCTCGCCGAGCGAGGCGCCGGGGCCCAGCGCGATGCCCATCTTGCCGTTGCGGTCGCGCAGCAGGTTCGGTTCACCCGCCACGGTGGGGGAGTCGTCCTCCGGCGCCTTGGGGTCCGGGGACTCCGCCTGCTCCGACGGGCCGGGCGAGCCCGACGCCGCCGTCGTGGGCTTGTCCTGCGGTTCGCCGGACCCCTTGAGTACGAAGAATCCCGCGCCCGCCGCCACCAGGACGACGGCCAGCGCCCCGATTCCGATGGTCAGCATCCTGCGCTTGCGCCGCTGCGCCTCGGTCCGGTCGGCCAGCGCCTGCCAGTCCGGCTGCGGGGTGGCGCTGAACGTCTCCGGCGCGGGCGGGAACGGCTCGGCGGGCGGGAAGGCGTCCAGCGGCGGGAATACCCCGGGCCCGGGCGGCTGCTGTCCCTGCGGCTGGTAGGGGTTGGGCTGTCCGGATTGCGGATAGCCGTACCCGCTGCCGGGTGTCGGCCCCTGCGGGAATCCGTAGCCGCCACCGCTCCCGGAGCCGGGGTCGGGCTGGGGGCTGTGCGGGCGATCCGTACCGTCAGTCATGCCACGGATGCTAAAACATCGGCGCAGGCGAGCGAACGGCCGATGGTCCCGATACGGTCGCGATCCGCGGGACGACCCCGCCGCGGCACGCCCGTAACCCGCCGGATCACTGCGGAAGCTGGATGATCGGGAAGCTGCCCGTCGCCGTCGGCGCGTGCTCCGGCAGCCACAGTACCGCTACCGCTCCGGCCGCCGCGCCCTCGTTCTCCGCTCCGCCCGGCGCCGCCACGTTGCGGAACGTCAGCCGGGCGCCCAGCACCCGCGCCTGCCCCTCCGCGATGGTCAGCCCCAGCCCGTGTCCGACCCCCGCGCGGTCGGTCGAGCCCGTCCGGAAGCGGCTCGGTCCCTCCCGCAGCAGTGCCTCCGGGAAGCCCGGTCCGTGGTCCCGGACGCGTACGACCCGGCCCTCGATGTCGACCTGGATCGGCGGCTGCCCGTACCGCGCGGCGTTGGCCAGCAGGTTGCCGAGGATCCGCTCGAGCCGGCGCGGGTCGGTGCTGACGATCTCGTCCGCGACGACCCGTATGGACGCCTCGGGCATCAGCGAGGTCACCCGCCGGGTCACGAACTCGCCCAGCGCCACGTCCTGGAGCTCGGCCCGCTCGGACGCGCTGTCCAGCCGCGCCACCTCCAGCACGTCCTCGACCAGTGCCCGCATCGCCTGCGCCCGGTCCCGTACGAGCTCGGTCGGCCGGCCCGGAGGCAGCAGTTCCGCCGCTGTGAGCAGGCCCGTCACCGGGGTCCGCAGCTCGTGCGCGATGTCGGCGGTCACCCGACGCTCGGCCTCCAGCCGCTGCTGGAGGGCGTCCGCCATGGCGTCCACCGCCCGCGCGAGATCGTCGGTCTCGTCGCGTACGACACCGCCCACGGCGTCGCGTACGCGCACCTCGGGATCCCCGTGCGCCACCCGCTGGGCGGCGGCCGCCGCCCAACGCAGCCGGCGCGAGATCTGGCCGCCGATGAGCACGCCGACCGCCGAGCCGCCGATCACGACGGCGAGGGAGCCGACGACCAGGGCCCGGTCGAGGTCGCGCATCATGTTGGCGTTCTCCCGGAACTGGTGGTGCATGGACAGCACCTGCCCGTTCCCCATCGGTACGGCGGCCCACACCTCCTGAAGCCCCTTCGGGCGCTCCTGGATGTACGTCCCGCGCCGCCCGGACCGGGCCTTCTCCCGCAGCTCGGCGGGCAGCTCCGGGTCGTTCAGCTTGGCGCCCATGACGGGCTTGCGCGCGGCCTCGGTGTTGCGGGGGATGGTGGAGAGGTACTGCACCCGCTCCAGCTCCGTCTCGCGCGCGCTCTCCAGCATCGACACGCGGGCAGCACTGTGCACCACCAGGCTCAGCGCGACGGCGGTGAGCGCGCCCACGGCGGCGATGGCGAGGGCGATCTTCCAGCGGATCCCCGTGCGGAGCGTGAAGCGCCTCATGCGGTCCTCATGCGGTCGGGTTCTCACGCCTTGAGCTTGTATCCGAAGCCCCGCACCGTCTCGATGCGGTCCTGCCCGATCTTGGTGCGCAGCCGCTGCACGTGGACGTCCACGACGCGGGTGTCGCCGCCCCAGTCGTAGTCCCAGACCCGCTCCAGCAGCCGGTCGCGCGACAGGACGGTGCCGGGCGCGGAGGAGAATTCCAGCAGCAGCCGCATCTCGGTCGGGGTCAGGGCCACGGGCGCGCCCGCCTTGCGGACCTCCATGCCCTCGGTGTCGACCTCCAGGTCGCCGAAGGACAGCACCCCGCGCTCGCCGGAGTCGTCCGTGTCGCCGCCGCCCGCGCCGTTCGGGCCGCCGGCGTGGCCGAAGCGGCGCAGCACGGCGCGGATCCGGGCGACGAGGACCGAACCGTCGAAGGGCTTGGTGACGTAGTCGTCGGCCCCGGCCTCCAGCCCGAGGACCACGTCGATGGAGTCGGCGCGCGCCGACAGCATGATCACGGGGACGGTGGACTCGTCGCGGATGCGGCGGCACAGGCTCACGCCGTCCATGCCGGGGACCATCACGTCGAGCAGCGCGATGTCGGGCCGGTTCGCCCGGAAGGACTCCAGGCCGGACAGGCCGTCGGGCATGGCGGTGACCACGAACCCGTCGCGCTCCAGCGCCAGGGTCGTGGCCTCGCGGATGACGTCGTCGTCCTCCACAAACAGCACATGGGTATCGGCCATGCCCAGCCTCGCTTCAGTTCTTCGCCGCTTCGGTTCTTCGGTGCTTCAGTTCTTCAGTTCTTCTGACTGACGGCCGGGGCGGGTGGGCCCCCGTCCTCGACCACGTTGCTGTACTCCGAGTACACCCGGTCCTGCTCGGCGAACTTCTCCCCGTTCCAGCGGTACGTGATCACGTCCTCGCCGGACGGATAGGCGAGCGGGTCGCTCTTTCTGTAGACCTGCTTGACGACCACCAGGTCGCCCCGGTCGATCTCCGCGTAGACGGGTGGCTGTTCGTCCGAGAACACATTCTCGTACGTGCTGCCGGCAGCCCGGTACACGTACGAGCCGCGCCCGACGGCGTCGGCACAGGACAGCACGTTGACGACGATGTCGACGACGGAACTCCCGGTGACCCTCCCGTAGGTGACGTCGACCGGGTACTGCTTGCCCGTGCAGGGCTTGAGGTCCCGCTTGATCTCGGCGCTCACCCGGGGGTCCGCCTTCAGGAGGGCCACCGGGTCGACCTTCTTGAACGGGCTCGCGGAGGTGGTGGCCGGAGAGTGGCCCGAGGGCGAGCCCGAGGGCGCCGGAGCGGTCGGTTCGCCGCCGCCGCCCGTCGGCTGGCCGGTCCTGGCCACCGTGTCGGTGCGGGCGGGACCGCCGTCGCGCAGGCCGGTGCCGCCGGTGGAGCAGCCGACCGCGAACAGCACTGTGCCGACGAGGACGACCGTCCCCGCCGACATCAGAACCAGCGACCCTCTGCCGCTCAGGTCCAGGCCTCTTCCCAGGACGGGGCCTTTTCTCGGAGCAGGACCTTGTCCCGGGGCAGGACCTTGTCTCAGATCTGGGCCGTTCAGGCCGCGCACCGCTCCCGCCCCTCGTAACGGCTGGTGTGGTCACCGCGTTCGAGCGCGCGCATGTCCAGGTCCCGGCTCTCCAGCTCCTGGCGGAGCCGGGCCAGGGCGCGGTGCAGGGTGCTCTTCACGGTTCCCGCCGACATACCGAGCGCCGCGGCCGTCTCCTCGGTGCTCATCTGCTCCCAGTGTCGCAGCACGACCACGCTGCGCTGCTTGGGCGCGAGCACCTTGAGGATGTCCATCAGCAGGGCGCGGTCGGCGCGTTGGTCGGAGCCGTCCTCGACGGAGGCGTCCGGGAGCTGCTCGGTGGGGACCTCGTCGAGCTTGCGGGCACGCCACCACTCGGTCCGCGTGTTGATCATGACGCGGCGCAGGTAGGCGTCGGCCAGGGACTTGTCGGCGATGCCGTCCCAGCGGCCGTAGGTGCGCACGAGGGCGGTCTGGAGGAGGTCCTGGGCGTCTGTGGGGTCCGGGACCAGGCGCCGGGCACTGCGCAGCAGTGCGTCCTGCCGAGTGCGTACGTACTCCTCGAAGCCGAGTACCTCGCCGTGCGCCATCTCAGACCGCCTCCCCTGTCGACCAACCGCTCATCCGCTGCCTTACGCACTCGAAGGTACGGAGGGGTTGTCACGGCACTGTGCGGGTCAGCCTTCGGTGGACGCACGGACAGCCGTAGGTTGTGTAACAGTGCCGTGAGCTGGGGTTTCGCGGCTCGAAGCGGAATCTTCGAGTCAGCTTCGAGCCGCGCGCCCGTCGGGCCGGGGTGAGCTCAGGCCGAGCCGTGCGCAGGACTGTGCGGCACGCTCTGCGGCAGCCGGTACATGCCCTGCGCGAGCGGCTCCACCAGCCCGTCGGAGACCAGCCCGTCCAGCGCCCTCGCCCGCTGTACCGGCTCGTCCCAGACGGTGTCGAGCACCGACTGCGGAACCGCCCCCGCCGCATCGCGCAGCACGGCGAGCAGCTTCCCGCGCACCTGCCGGTCGGTCCCCGCGTACGTCTGACCGCGTCGCGGCGGCCCCTCGTGCGCCGGTTTCCCGGCGAGCCGCCACGCGCACAGCCCCGCCACCGGACAGCGGACGCAGTCCGGGCTCTTGGCGGTGCACACCAGGGCGCCGAGCTCCATGGAGGCCGCCGCCCAGCGGGCCGCGGTCTCCTCGTCGGCGGGCAGCAGCTCCCGCGCCAGGCGCCGCTCGGCGGCGGTGGTGGCGTTCGGCGGGTACTCGACGCCGCTCGCGGTACGGGCGAAGACCCGGCGGACGTTGGTGTCCAGCACCGCGTGCCGCTGCCCGTACGCGAAGGAGGCCACCGCGGCGGCCGTGTACTCGCCGATCCCGGGCAGCGCGAGCAGCTGCGCGTGCTCCCGCGGTACGTCGCCCCCGTGCCGCTCCGTTATCGCGACGGCCGCGCCGTGCAGGCGTAGCGCCCGGCGGGGGTAGCCGAGCCGCCCCCAGGCGCGTACGGCCTCGCCGGGCGCCTCGGCGGCCAGGTCGGCGGGCCGGGGCCACCGGGCGAGCCACTGCTCGTAGACCGGAAGGACCCGGCTGACGGGGGTCTGCTGGAGCATGAACTCGCTGACCATGACGCCCCAGGGGCCGGCCTCGGGGCGGCGCCAGGGCAGGTCGCGGGCGTGCTCGTCGAACCACGCGATGACGGGGGAGTGCAGCGCGTGCGAGGCGTCGGGGGAAGGGGTGGCGGATGCGGTGGTGGATGCAGTCATGGCAAACGGCATCCTGGCACGTTTCGTCCCTACCGCGCCGGGCCCGGACCGGTGAACCAGACGGCGGCGCGGATCCCGCTGGCCTGTACGGCGGCGGTGATCCTACTGATCACACCGGTGAAGGCGAGCACGACGAGGGCGGCCAGCGAAGCGCCGAGCAGCAGGCCCATCCCCACGTCGTGCGGATAGTGCACCCCCACGAAGACCCGGGAGTAGGCCATCAGCAGCGCGAGCGGCAGCGTCAGCAGTGCGAGGCGGCGTACGGCCAGGGCCAGCGCGACGGCGGCGCCGCCGGCGATGGCGGCGTGGTTGCTGGGGAAGGACCAGTCCCCGTACGCGGGGCAGGAGATGAGGGAGGCGGCCGCCCCGGCCACGGCCCGGCAGGGTCTCTCCTCGTCGACGGTGGACTTCACCAACTCGGAGGCGACGTAGGTGAGGGCGGTGGCCAGCGGCGCGAGGACGGCGAGCGCCATCACCCGGGGGCTGCCCTGCCCGCGCGCACGCCACCAGACGGCTATGAAGAGCAGACCGAAGAGCAGTAGCCCGTATTCGGTCCAGACCTCGAAGGCCGACCGCACCCAAGGGGGCGTGCCGTGGGCGAAGTCGGTTATGTCGCGGTAGAGGTCTGAGCTGTCCATGGTCACTGACGGTACTCAACGCCTGCTGAGGCCGCATCCGGCCCCCTGGCCGGTTCGCGGCGCTCCGATGTGGTCCCGCGGGATGATCATCGGCAAAACCTGCGGGATGCGCGGCATGGGGGGCGCTGATCGCGGCGCGAGTTCTCGTAAGGTTCGGTGCGTGGGATCTCTGCGCAATCCGGTCGGGCCGCTCCCCTCCTCCATCTACTGGCGACGGAGGGCTGTGCTGGCGTCCGTTGTCGCGCTCCTCGCGCTCCTCGTCGTATGGACCGTCAGTTCCGGTGGCGGCAAGTCGACTACGAACGGCAAGGGCGGCGGCGACGGCTCCGGGCCCGCCGGCACCATCACCCCGGGCCCCTCCGGTTCCGGCCCGGCGATCAGTCAGGCGCCGGGCGGGCGTACGGAGTCGGGCACGAGTTCCGGCTCCGGCCCGGGTGGCGGCGGTACGGACGGCGCGGGCAAGAACGGTGATCCCGGCGCCGGCACGGGCGGCAACTCCGGCTCCGCGGGCTCCTCCTCGGGAACGGGCGGCGGCGGTGGCCCGGCGCAGGTCCCGGCCGACTCGCCACTCCCGACGTGCTCCCCGAGCGCGCTCCAGTGGGAGGTCAAGAGCGTGAAGAACGAGTACGAGACGAACGAGAGGCCCCGCCTCGAGCTGGCCGTCCGCAACGTCTCGGGCAGCACCTGCAAGGTCGGACTGGGGCCGAAGCAGGCCGTCCTGACCATCCTCCAGGCAACCGGCGCCAAGGCCGTCTGGTCCTCCGGCGACTGCCCGACGGGCGATCCGAACGCCTTCTTCCGGCTGCCCGCGCAGGGCGAGACGAAGCAATCCATGGAATGGGACCGCAAGTTCAGCGCCCCGGGCCAGTGCCAGACGCCTCCGGCGGGCACCGCGACCCCGGACACGTACGTGGTGGAGGTCAAGTCCCCGGGCATGCCGGTGGCCCAGACGTCGTTCGTCCTGAAGCAGGACTGACGCCGCCGGGCGGGATCGGCCGAACGGGTTCCGGCCTTCTCGGCACTTTCAGCCCCGCCACGGGGCCCCTCCGAGGGGGCTCCCCCGGACGGAGTCCGGGGGAGGTAGCTGGGGGAGATTGAGGCGCGGGGGCCCGGGGTCGGAGTCCCCGCAACGGCGCGCAACCGGTAACCAGCCGGCCAGGTTAGACGTAGCGCTCCAGGATCGAGGACTCCGCCAGCCGGGACAGCCCCTCGCGGACGCTGCGCGCACGGGCCTCGCCCACGCCGTCCACCGTCTGGAGGTCGTCCACGCTGGCGGCGAGCAGCTTCTGCAGTCCGCCGAAGTGCTCCACCAGCCGCTCGATGATCGCCCCCGGCAGCCTCGGCACCTTCGCCAGCAGCCGGTACCCGCGGGGCGAAACGGCCGAGTCCAGGGTCTCCGGAGACCCCGTGTACCCCAGCGCCTTCGCCACGATCGCCAGTTCCAGCAGTTCCGGATGCGTGAGCGCGTCCAGCGCCGGCAGCGCCTCCTCGACCGTGCGGGAACGCTTCGCCGTCGGCTCCGGCACGTAGTCGCGGATCACCAGCTCCCGCTCCTGCTCGATGCCGACCGTCAGCTCGTCCAGCTGGAGCGACAGCAGTCGCCCGTCCGTACCCAGCTCGATCACGTATTCGGCGATCTCGGTCGCGATCCGGCGGACCATTTCCAGCCGCTGCGCGACCGCCGTCACATCGCGGACGGTGACCAGGTCCTCGATCTCCAGCGCGGACAGCGTCCCCGCCACCTCGTCCAGGCGGAGCTTGTACCGCTCCAGCGTGGCCAGGGCCTGGTTCGCCCGCGACAGGATCGCCCCGGACTCCTCCAGGACGCGGCGCTCGCCGTCCACGTAGAGCGCGATCAGCCGCATCGACTGCGACACCGACACGACCGGGAAGCCGCACTGCTTGGACACGCGGTCGGCGGTCCGGTGCCGGGTGCCGGTCTCCTCCGTGGGGATCGACGCGTCCGGCACCAATTGGACACCGGCCCGCAGGATCTTGGTGATGTCCTTGTCGAGGATGAGCGCGCCGTCGAGCTTGCACAGCTCGCGCAGCCGGGTCGCCGTGAACTCCACGTCGAGGACGAAACCGCCGGTGCACATCGACTCGACGGTCTTGTCCATGCCGAGGACCAGGAGACCGCCCGTGTTGCCGCGGACGATCCGCTCCAGGCCGTCACGCAAGGGCTGACCAGGTGCGACCGCGCTCAGCGAGGCGCGCATCATGGCTTCCTGCTTGGAGCTCGCGCCCGACTTCGCGGATGCTGCTGCCCCGTCCTTGGCTGCCACTGCACTCCTCCGGTCGCGGGTTGCGCCGCCCACCGACGCGGGCACGGGGCGTGCGTACGGCCGGGCGGACCAGCCCAAAGTCTACCGGCGCGGGCCGCGCGCCCGCCGAGCCTTGGCGCGCATCGCCGCCGCGGGGGCCCGTACGGGTGCCCTGACCTGCCCGGGACCGGGCGGATTCCGCTCGGCGCGGGGCCTCGGCTACTCCCCGGCCCGTTCCTTGGCCGGCGTACGCGACCGCCCGCGCGGCAGTACCCGTAGCGCGTCGCCCATGTCCGCGACCTCGATCACCTTCATGCCCGCCGGGACCTTGCCCGGATCGCCCGGCACCAGCGCGTGCGTGAAGCCCAGCCGGTGCGCCTCCGCGAGCCGCCGCTGTACGCCGGTCACGCGCCGCACCTCGCCGGCGAGGCCGACCTCCCCGATCGCGACGAGGTTCTTCGGCAGCGGGACGTCGCTCGCGGCCGAGGCCAGCGCGAGGGCGATCGCCAGGTCGGCGGCCGGCTCGGTGAGCTTCACGCCGCCGACGGTGGCGCTGTAGATGTCCCGCTTGCCGAGCGCGGTGATCCGGCCGCGCTGCTCCAGCACCGCCAGCATCATCGAGACGCGCGAGGTCTCCAGACCGGAGGTGGTGCGGCGGGGGGAGGGGATCTGCGAGTCGACGGTGAGCGCCTGCACCTCGGCGACCAGCGGGCGCTTGCCCTCCAGGGTCACGGTCAGGCAGGTGCCGGGCACGGCCTCGGCGCGCCGGGTGAGGAAGAGGCCGCTGGGGTCGGCGAGCCCGGTGATGCCCTCGTCGTGCAGCTCGAAGCAGCCGACCTCGTCGGTGGCTCCGTAGCGGTTCTTCACACCGCGCACGAGGCGCAGCCGCGCGTGCCGGTCGCCCTCGAAGCTCAGCACCACGTCCACCAGGTGCTCCAGGAGGCGCGGGCCTGCGATCGCGCCGTCCTTGGTGACGTGGCCGACGAGGATCGTGGACATGCCGCGTTCCTTGGAGGCCCGGATCAGCGCCCCGGCCACCTCCCGCACCTGGGCCATGCCGCCGGGCGCGCCGTCGATCTCGGGGGAGGCGATGGTCTGTACGGAGTCCAGGACCAGCAGCGACGGCTTCACGGCGTCGAGGTGGCCCAGTACGGCGGACAGGTCGGTCTCGGCGGCGAGGTAGAGGTGGTCGTGGAGGGCGTTGATGCGGTCGGCCCGCAGCCGCACCTGGCTCGCCGACTCCTCGCCGGTGACGTAGAGGGTGCGGTGATCGGCACTGGCCGCCTTCGCCGCGACGTCGAGCAGCAGCGTCGACTTGCCGACGCCCGGCTCGCCGGCGAGCAGCACGACGGCGCCGGGGACCAGCCCGCCGCCGAGCACGCGGTCCAGCTCGTCCACGCCGGTGCTGCGCGCGGTCGCCGTCCGGCCGTCGACCTGGCCGATCGGCAGCGCGGCGGTCGACACCCGCCCGGCCGCGGTGGTCCGTACGGCGGGCGTGCCCATCTCCTCGACGGTCCCCCACGCCTGGCACTCGGGGCACCGACCGAGCCATTTCGCGGTGCTCCATCCGCACTCGGTACAGCGGTAGGACGGCCGGTCCTTGGCGGATGAACGTGATGTACGGGCAGCCATGCGCCCCACCGTAGCCGCGACCACTGACAGGGGCGGCCGGGCCGGGCGTCAGGGGCGCTGTCAGCACAGTGGCGATCTGTTCACCCGTAAGGGCTAAAACCACTGAAGGCTTCCGGAGCGTCACCGGCGTGCCGCCTACGGTCGCGAGGTGAACAGCAGCAACCAGCGACACCCCGCATCGCGCACCGGCGCACACCGGGCGCACAGGCGCACGCCCGCAGCGGGTTCTCCGGAGGGCGCGCCCGAGCAGCCGGCCGGACGGTCGGCGGGGGAATCGGCGGGATCGGCGGGATCGGCGGGGCGGTCCGCAGGACAGCGGTCCGAGCCACCGCCCGAGCCGCCCCCCTTCCGGCACGAGCCCTACCTCGACGGCCTGTTCACGTACTGCCTGTCGGTCCTGTGCGACCACGACACCGCCACCGACGTGCTCGGCGACGTTCTCGCCGTCGCCGAGCGGCACCCCGGCCGCTGCCCTGACGAAGGGGACCGGCGCGCCTGGCTGTACGCGCTCGCCCGCTGGGGCTGCCTGCGCATGCTGGCCGAGCAGCGGCGCGCACGCCAGGGGGCGCATTCCGCCCGGCGTGCGCCGGAGCACATGGAAGCGCCGGGTGCGCCCGGGGCGCACCGCGGTCTTGACGTGAACGCCTACCGCCGCACCGAGCTGGCCCGCCTCGCTTGGCCCGAGGCCGCCGGAACCACCCCCGAGCAGCGCGAGGCCCTCGAACTCGCCGTCCGCCACCGCCTCGGCGTCCCCGAACTCGCCGCCGTCCTCGGCACACCCCCCGCCGCCGCGCGCGAGCTGCTGTCCGGAGCGGCCTGCGAGGTGGAACGCACCCGCGCCGCGCTCGCCGTCATCGAGACCGGGAACTGTCCGGCCGTCTCCCGGCTCAGCGGCGACGACGGCGAAGGCGGCGACGGCAACGTGTTGCTGTCCAGCACCCTGCGCGCCGAACTCGTACGCCACGTGGACGACTGCCCCCGGTGCCGCCGCGCCGCCGAACGCGTCGGCGCCGGGGCGCCCTGGCCCGGCACCGGCGGCATCGACGCCGCCCTCCCCCTCGTCCCGGCCCCCCGCACCGCCGTCCACGCGGCCATGCTGCGCTCCGGCCGGCGCCGTGGCGGGCGCCCCGGCCCGCGCTTCGACCGCACCGGCTTCCCCATGGACCCCAGGGACCGCGCGGCCCGCCGCGACCGGCTCCGGGCCCGGGCCGTGACCACCACCGTCGTCGCCACCGTCGTCGCCGCGCCCGTGATCGCGCTCTGGGCGGCGTACCGGGGGGCGCCCAGCACTGGCGAGCCCGTAGGGGGCGAAGGCACCCGGATCTCCGCCAGCGAGTCCGAGATCCCCCCGCCGCAGGCGGGCGGCCGTCCCCTCGCCCCCTACGAGAACACCGGCAACACCGCCCGCACCACCGGCCAGCCCGGATTCGCCCACGGCATCGCCGAACCGGACGTCTCCGTGGAAGTCATCAGCACCGGCCCGCCGGCCACCCCGGAGCCCGGCGGGCCCGGCGCTCCCGGGCGGCTCACCGTGACCGCGACGACCCGCGGCTCCCTCACGCTGCTCACCCTCAGCGCCGCGGGCGGCAAGCCGGTCGACTGGCGGCTCTGGTCGGACGCGCCGTGGCTGCGGGCGAGCCAGACCGCGGGCACGCTGGCCCCCGGAGAATCGGTCACCCTACGGATCACCATGGACGCCGAAGCCCAGCCCGTCGGCGCCTGGACCGGCCGGGTCGGGGTGGATCCCGCCGGGGCGGTGGTCGTCCTCCACGGCCGCGGCCGCCCGGCGCCGGACCCGGACCCCGAGCCGGACCCGGATCCGACGAGGCCGGAGCCGACGCCGACTCCCGCGACTCCCACTCCGACCGAGCCGCCGCCCACGCCTACGCCTACGCCGACTCCGACGCCCGGGACGACGGACCCCGCTACGCCGACTCCGGACCCGACACCGTCGTCAGGAGGTACGGACGCGCCCGCCCCGGCCCCGGCTCCCGCGCCGTAGTGGCCGTGGTGGCCGTAGTCGTAGCCGTCAGGAGGGGTCCGCCGGGTGCGGAGCCATCGGCAGCAGCGAGGCCAGTCGCGCCTCGCACAGCTCCACGAGCGCCTCGTAGGCCTCCTTGCCCATCAGCTCCGTCAGCTCCGCCCGGTACGTCACGTACACCGGATCGCCGGCACCGTGCGCGGAGGTGGCCGACGTGCACCACCAGTGCAGGTCGTGGCCGCCCGCTCCCCAGCCGCGCCGGTCGTACTCGCCGATCGACACCTGGAGCACGCGGGTGTCGTCCGGCCGGTCGATCCAGTCGTAGGTCCGGCGTACGGGCAGCTGCCAACACACGTCGGGCTTGGTCTCCAGCGGCTCCCGGCCCTCCCGCAGCGCCAGGATGTGCAGCGAGCACCCGGCGCCGGCGGCGAAGCCGGGCCGGTTCTGGAAGATGCAGGAGCCCTCCCAGCGGCGGGTCTGCTTCTCCCCGTCGTCGTCGAGCTGCGTCCAGCCGCTCTCGCTGCCGACGTCGTGGAACTGCCACAGCTCGGGCGTCAGCCGGGCCACGTGCCCGGCGACGCGCTTCTCGTCGTCCTCGTCGGAGAAGTGCGCGCCCAGGGTGCAGCAGCCGTCGTCCGCCCGGCCCGCCTGGATGCCCTGGCAGCCGCTGCCGAAGATGCAGGTCCAGCGCGAGGTCAGCCAGGTCAGGTCGCAGCGGAAGATCTGTTCGTCGTCTGCGGGATCGGGGAACTCCACCCAGGCGCGGGGGAAGTCGAGCCCCTTCTCGTCGGGCTCGACCGCGGCCTTGGCTTTTTTGGTCCCGGACTTGTTGGCCTTCTTTGTATGTGCCACAAATCCCAGCTTAAGCGCCCCTTACGTCACCCTCACGCGTTCGGCCCAGTAGCGTTTCGCGTATGAGACTCGGTGTCCTTGATGTGGGTTCGAACACGATCCATCTACTGGTGGTGGACGCGCACCCCGGCGCGCGCCCGCTGCCCGCCCATTCGAACAAGGTCGAACTGCGGTTGGCCGAGCTGATGGACGAGCGCGACGCGGTCACCCCCGAGGGCATCGAGCGGCTGGTTTCGGTGATCGGCGACGCGGTGCAGGCAGCCGAGGACAAGGGCTGCGAGGACCTGCTGCCCTTCGCGACCAGCGCCGTACGGGAGGCCTCGAACGCCGACGAGGTCCTCGCCCGCGTCAAGGCCGAGACCGGCATCGAGCTCCCGGTGCTCAGCGGTGACGACGAGGCCCGGCTGACGTTCCTGGCGGCCCGGCGGTGGTTCGGCTGGTCGGCCGGCAAACTGCTGGTCATCGACATCGGCGGCGGCTCCCTGGAGATCGCGTACGGCATCGACGAGGACCCGGACAAGGCCGTGTCCCTGCCGCTGGGCGCGGGCCGCCTCACCTCGGCCTGGCTCCCGGCCGACCCGCCGGACCCGGCGGACGTGAAGGCGCTACGGCGACACGTACGGGCCCGGATCGCGCGTACGGTCGGCGAATTCAGCCGCTTCGGCCGGCCGGACCACGTGGTGGCGACGTCGAAGACGTTCAAGCAGCTGGCCCGCATCGCGGGCGCGGCCCGCTCGGCGGACGGCCTCTACATACAGCGCGACCTGACCCGCAAGTCCCTGGAGGAATGGGTCCCCCGCCTGACGGCGATGACCACGGCGGAACGCACGGCCCTCCCGGGCGTCTCGGAGGGCCGCGCCGCCCAGCTGCTGGCGGGCGCCCTGGTCGCGGAGGCCGCGATGGACCTCTTCGGCGTGGACGACCTCGAAATCTGCCCGTGGGCGCTGCGCGAGGGCGTGATCCTGAGGCGCCTGGACCACCTGCCGACGGTTCCGTCGTAGGGGGGCGGGGTCTTTACCCCAGCGGGTTGCCCTGTGAAACGGGGGCTTCGGGGTCGGGGGCCCGTTATCCGGGATCAGGGACGGTTTGGGGGTTTCCCGTCAGTCTCATCGTCTCTCCGTGTCGGGCCGGCCCCTCAAGGGCGCTCCTCCTTCGTCGTCGCGTCGCTTCGCGATGGCCTTCGGCCACC
>NZ_JBSFTP010000107.1:0-19275 GCF_053591315.1 Streptomyces sp. NPDC003042 | reverse complement strand
AACTCTCCGCCTTGCCAGCGCAGGTTCGGGTGCATGTCGGCGAACAGCAGTCGGGGGGCCCCCCCGGCGGGCGGGGGGGGGGGGGGGGTGGCCGGCGGGGGGGGCCCCCCGCCGGCAGGTCGCGCCCCTCCGGGAGCCGGAGCCACTGGCTATCGGGCCTCAGCTCGGGCCTCAGGCTTCCGGGGAACCGCCGAAGCGCTCCTTGTAGGAGTCCAGGTCCTCTTCGGTGATCTTCGCGAAGAGCACCGGCGGCACGGTGAACGGGGTGCCGGCCGCGACCGCGTCCAGCGACCTGGCCTGCTCCGGGGTCACCCACGCCGCGGTGTCGTCGGCGAGCGTGAACGCGGAGCGCATGGCGCGCGCCGAGGCCGGGATGAAGGGTTCGGAGACCACCGAGTAGAGGTGGATGAGGTTCATCGCGGTGCGCAGGGTGAGCGCCGCGCCCTCCGGGTCGGTCTTGATCTCCAGCCAGGGGGCCTTCTCCTCCAGGTAGGAGTTTCCGGCCGACCACAGGGCGCGCAGCGCGGCCGCGGCCTTGCGGTACTGGAGCGCCTCCATGTGGCCCTCGTACTCGGCCAGCAGCTCGGCGATCTGCTCGCCGAGCTTGGCCTCCGCCTCACCGGCCGGGTTGCCCGCCGGGACGTCGTCGCCGAATCGCTTGCGGGAGAAGGACAGCACGCGGTTGACGAAGTTGCCGAGGGTGTCGGCGAGGTCCTTGTTGACCGTGGCGGTGAAGTGCTCCCACGTGAAGGACGAGTCGTCGGACTCGGGCGCGTTCGCGATGAGGAAGTAGCGCCAGTAGTCGGCCGGCAGGATCTCGAGGGCCTGGTCGGTGAAGACGCCGCGCTTCTGCGAGGTGGAGAACTTGCCGCCGTAGTACGTCAGCCAGTTGAAGGCCTTGACGTAGTCGACCTTCTTCCAGGGCTCGCGCGTGCCGAGCTCGGTGGCCGGGAACATCACAGTGTGAAATGGCACGTTGTCCTTGGCCATGAACTGCGTGTAGCGGACGTCCTCGGCCTCGTACCACCACGACTTCCAGTCGCGGCCCGCCGCGTCCGTGTCGCCCGCGGCGTCCGCCCACTCCTTGGTGGAGGCGATGTACTCGATCGGGGCGTCGAACCAGACGTAGAAGACCTTGCCCTCGGCCGCCAGCTCGGGCCAGGTGTCGGCCGGTACGGGGACACCCCAGTCGAGGTCGCGGGTGATCGCGCGGTCGTGCAGGCCCTCGGTCAGCCACTTGCGGGCGATGGAGGAAGCCAGCTGCGGCCACTCCTCCTCGTGCTCCGCGACCCAGGCCTCGACCTCGACCTGGAGCTTGGACTGGAGGAGGAAGAGGTGCTTGGTCTCGCGGACCTCGAGCTCGGTGGAGCCGGAGATGGCCGAGCGCGGCTCGATCAGGTCCGTGGGGTCGAGGACGCGGGTGCAGTTCTCGCACTGGTCGCCGCGCGCCTTGTCGTAGCCGCAGTGCGGACACGTGCCCTCGACGTAGCGGTCCGGCAGGAAGCGGCCGTCGGCGGGCGAGTACACCTGCCGGATCGCACGCTCCTCGATGAAGCCGTTCTTCTGGAGCTGCCGCGCGAAGTGCTGGGTGATCTCGACGTTCTGCTCGGAAGAGCTGCGGCCGAAGTAGTCGAAGGACAGCTGGAAGCCGTCGTAGACCGCCTTCTGGGCGTCGTGGGCCTGCGCGCAGAAATCGGAGACCGAGATGCCGGCTTCCTTGGCGGCGAGTTCGGCGGGGGTGCCGTGCTCGTCGGTGGCGCAGATGTACAGGACGTCGTGGCCGCGCTGGCGGAGGTACCGGGAGTACACATCCGCCGGAAGCATCGACCCGACCATGTTGCCCAGGTGCTTGATCCCGTTGATGTACGGAAGCGCGCTGGTGATCAGGTGTCGAGCCATCCTCGGATGCTCCATTCATTCGTTTCGTTTATACGGATTTATGCGGATTCATACGGTGACAATGTGCCGTGACGGATTGTGATGCGGTTCATCGTATCGAACCGCCGAAAGGGCACGCGCCGCATTTCTCCGGGTGGGCACAACGCAAAAGCGAGGGCAGTGACCTCTCCGTCACGGCCCTCGCAATGGGCCCATGTTACAGGCGGGCACCGCGTGCCCCCGACCGGACCGGGCCCCACCGCCCGCGCCGGCCCCCCAGAGCGGGGCGCACGGCGCAGCCGGTCGCACGCCGTGCACCTCTCCCCCCGGTCGGGCATATGCGTCCGCGCGCCCGCCTCGCCTCCGTCCGGTCGCCATCGATCAAGAAGCGGTCATCACCAAACGTATTCCTGCCAGGTTTCTTCTCTGCGCCCTATGGGCGCGCCCGCGCTGATCTGATGGCCCCCCGCACAGGGATGAGGTGGGGAACGGTGAACGATGGCGGACCGGAGGAGTCCGGTGGGGCCGTGGGACTGCCGAGCCGGCGGCCACAGCCGACGCCGATGAGCCAGTGGGATCCGACCGCGCGCCTTTCCTACTGGGCTTTCCACGCCAACCGGCGGCCCGCGTACATGCGCTTCGCGTACCTTCAGCTCGGCTCCGACGCGGCGGCCGAGGACGCGGTGGACGCCACCTTCGACTCGATCATGAACGAGTGGCTCCGGATGCTCCACATGGACCGCCTCGACGCCTACGCCTGGACCGTCCTCAAGCAGCGGATCGTCGACTGGCAGCGACGTCTCGACCCCCGCCGCCGGCAGCCGGACCCGCTGGACATCAGCGCCTTCGAGGCGGCCCTGAAGGAGGCCCACGCCGATCAGTACGAGGTATTGACCGACACGATCCGCTTCTACTCGGCCGTCTCCCGCCTCGCCGAACGCCAACGGGACACCGTGATGCTGCGCTACGGGCTCCAGTGCACGCCCGGAGAGGCCGCCGCCGTGATGGGCGTCGACGAGGCCACGGTCCGCTCGCAGCTCGGCCAGGCGCACCGGCGACTGGCCCGGCTGCTCGACGCGTCCGCCGAATCATGAGCCGGCGCGAGAGCCGGAACGGCGACGGCATCCCCCGCGCACTGGCCGAGTTCCTGGACCGGGCGGGCGTCCGCGACCGCTACCGCCACTACGACCTCGGCGCTGCCGAGGCCCGCCTGTTGCGCCTCCCCCGCGCACCCGGCGCCACCCCCGCCGCGCCCCGGACCCGGCGCCGCCCCTTCGGCTGGAGCGACCCCGCCCGGGACTGCCCGCTCGACGCCGAGCGCGCCCGCCGCGACCTGAAGGCCGTCTGCCTCGCCGTGGTCTGCGACCCCCGGGCCGAGCGCGACCTCGGCCGCTTCGTCGCCGGCCGGCACGCCGACCTGCCCGGGGCGGTCGTCTTCGGCTGCCTGCTGCACCTGGCCGGCCTGCGTGAGGGCTCCCGCTTCTGGTGGCAGTTCGCCGCCGGTTCCGGCAGTGCCCGCACCGCGCCGGCCGCCTACTGCCTCTTCCTCGACCACTCCCGGCGCGGCGAGCACCACGACGCCCGCGTCTGGGCGCGCGAGCTGGCCGGCCGGGGTTTCCGGCCGAGCGGGCGCCGCGAACTGCGCGAGGTGCGCCTGTGCGCACAGGCCGCCGTCCTGCGCTACGTCGACCAGCGCGACGATCCCGACCTGGGGCCGGTGCCGCTGCCCCGGCCGGGGCTGCCGTCGGTGCTGGCCGCGTTCCGGCCGCCGCCCCCGCTCGCGGCGCCGTGGCCCCGCCCGGGCAAGGGCCCGCTGCGCCACCCTTCGCTGACGTCCGCCGCGCGGGGGACCGTCGTCCAGGCCGACACCGGCGAGGCCCTGGCGCAGGCCCGCCGCGCGCTGGCCGTCGTACGGGTCCTCGAACGCCGTCCGCTGGGAGTCCCGGCGGGTCGGCTGGCGCGGGAAGCGGGCCTGGCCGAGGCCGAACTCGGCCCGCTCCTCAGCATGCTGTGCGAGGAGGAGTACGCGTACCGGCCGGGCGCCGGGATCTACGCGCGCGGCCCGGCCCTGGACCGGCTCGCCGCCCCGGGCGGACTGGGGCTGGCGCGGCAGCTCCAGCGCACCCTGGCGCTGGCGCGCGACAGCGCGGGCGCCGCCGTCTACCTCAGCCGGTACGTGGACGGCGAGGTCCGGATCACTCAGATGGCGGACGGGCCGGGGGCGCCTCCGGTGCGGGAGTGGGTGGACTTCCGGGCGGCCGCGCACGCGAGCGCGGTCGGCAAGTGCCTGCTGACCCAGCTCGACCACGACGGGCGGGCCGACCACGTGGCCCGTCACCGTCCGGCCCGGCTCACCCCGCAGACCATCACCGACAGCCGCGTGCTGTTCAGTGCCCTGGACGCGGTGGCCCCCGGGGCTCCCGTCTTCGACCTGCGCGAATACTCGCCCGGGGTGGTCTGCTCGGCGGTCCCCATCGCGACCGGGGACGCCGCCGGGAGCCTCGCCCTCTCCTTGCCCGCGACGCACGTCCACCGTCTGCGCTCCGCGACCGAAGCCCTGCGCCGCAAGGCGGTCCCGGTGCTCCTGGCCCTCCTGCTGACCGGCGCCCTCCCCCCGGACGCGCCGACGGCCGGCCTGACCGGCCCGGACCGGACGACCCCGCCCGGCCCGCCGACCCACATCACCCCGGAGACGCTGCGCCACCTGGGCAGGCTCTTCCGTACGCCCCTGACCCGCATCACCAGCACCGGTGCCGGCGCCGCCGCGCCCGACGGTCCCCACCTGGTCAGCGACCCGGCGGCGGCCGCCGCCTACCTCTTCGACGCGGACACCCTGCCGGACCCCGACCGGCCGCGCCTCTCGCTCCCGCACACCTTCACCCAGGTCGTCCCGGGCACGCTCCCGGCACCGGACGGACTGGTGGTCCTGCGGATGTGAGTACACGTCGGAAACGCGAAAGACCCCACGAAAAGTGGGGTCTCAGCTGA
Source organism: Streptomyces sp. NPDC003042 (assembly GCF_053591315.1). NCBI lineage: Bacteria > Bacillati > Actinomycetota > Actinomycetes > Kitasatosporales > Streptomycetaceae > Streptomyces > Streptomyces sp. NPDC003042. The sequence continues at coordinate 14,409 of NZ_JBSFTP010000107.1, read as the reverse complement.
GTGATTCTGGTGTCCGAGGGGGGACTTGAACCCCCACGCCCGATAAAGGGCACTAGCACCTCAAGCTAGCGCGTCTGCCATTCCGCCACCCGGACCAGGTGGTCGGCCCCGGTTTCCCGCGGCGACATGGACAACAATAGCAAAGGATCGGCGGGCCTCCGACCACATATCCGAGCGGCCGTCGGTCCGCCACGCCGCGCTGACCTGCACGCATACGCCGCCGCCCACGGCGGGACGCATCGTCTCGCCGTGGGCGGCCACGTGCTCGCGGGCCGGGCTACGGGCAGCGGATGACCTGGCCCGCGTACGAGAGGTTGCCGCCGAAGCCGAAGAGCAGGACCGGTGCGCCGGAGGGGATCTCGCCGCGCTCGATCAGCTTCGAGAGCGCTATCGGGATGCTGGCCGCCGAGGTGTTGCCGGAGTCGACGACATCGCGCGCGACGACGGCGTTGACGGCGCCGATCTTGGCGGCGAGCGGCTCGATGATGCGCAGGTTCGCCTGGTGCAGGACGACACCGGCCAGTTCCTCGGGGGTGATCCCGGCCTTCTCGCAGACCTTGCGGGCGAGCGGCGGGAGCTGGCTGGTGGTCCAGCGGTAGACGGACTGGCCCTCCTGGGCGAAGACCGGGGGCGAGCCCTCGATGCGCACCGCGTGGCCCATCTCCGGCACGGAGCCCCACAGGACGGGGCCGATGCCGGGCTCCGCGCAGGCCTCGACGACGGCCGCGCCGGCGCCGTCACCGGTCAGCACGGCGGTGGTGCGGTCGGTCCAGTCGGTGATCTCGGTCATCTTGTCCGCGCCGATGACCAGCGCGCGGGTGGCGGAGCCGGCCCGGATCGCGTGGTCGGCGGTGGCCAGGGCGTGGGTGAAGCCCGAGCAGACGACGTTGAGGTCCATGACGGCCGGACCGCCGCGCATGCCCAGCTTGGCCGCGACACGGGCGGCCATGTTGGGCGAGCGGTCGATGGCGGTGGAGGTGGCCACCAGGACGAGGTCGATGTCGTCGGGGGTCAGGCCCGCGTGGGCGAGAGCCTTGCCGGCGGCCTGGAAGGCCAGTTCGTCGACCGGCTCCTCGGGGCCCGCTATGTGGCGGGTCCGGATGCCGACCCGGGACCGGATCCACTCGTCGTTCGTGTCGACCATGGCCGCGAGGTCCTCGTTGGTGAGCACTTTCGCGGGCTGGTAGTGCCCTAGCGCCACCACGCGTGAACCGGTCATGGGCGGGGTCCCCCTTTGTACGACAGTCAGGATCTCCCAGCTTTGCCTGCTACCCGTCGGTACGGGTGCGCGTGACCCGACAGGATTCCGGCACCGGAATTTGGAGAATTCCGAGCAATCTCCTGCCGGGGACCCCGTATGCCACGGATCCGGGAGAATGTGCTCGTCAGATGCGGACGAAAACGGAACGGGTGGGCTGATCGCCATGGGACGCGTCACCGAGCGGCGCCGCGTCGTGCGGATCCGGGACGGGGTGGCCGGGGTCCGCCCCGACACCCTCGTCGCGGAGGAACCGCTGGAGATCCGGCTGGGCGGCAAGCCGCTGGCCATCACGATGCGGACGCCGGGCGACGACTTCGCGCTGGCGGTGGGTTTCCTCGTGAGCGAGGGCGTGATCGCACACGCCTCGGACGTCCAGGCCGTGACCTACTGCGAGGGTGCGACCGAGGAGGGCACGAACACCTACAACGTGGTCAACGTACAGCTCGCCGCCGGAGTGCCCCTGCCCGACATCAGCCTGGAGCGGAACGTCTACACGACCTCCTCCTGCGGCCTGTGCGGCAAGGCCAGCCTGGACGCGGTCCGTACGGCGTCCCGCTTCCCGGGGATCGCCGCGGATCCGGTACGGGTCACCGCGGATCTCCTCGCCGAGCTGCCGGGCCGGCTCCGCGCCGCCCAGAAGGTCTTCGACCGCACAGGTGGGCTGCACGCGGCAGGGCTGTTCTCGGCGGAGGGCGAGCTGCTGGACGTACGGGAGGACGTGGGACGGCACAACGCCGTCGACAAGATCGTCGGGCGGGCGCTCCGGGCCGGGCGGCTGCCGCTGGCCGGAGCGGTGCTGCTGGTCTCCGGCCGGGCGTCCTTCGAACTCGCGCAGAAGGCCGTGATGGCCGGGATCCCCGTACTGGCGGCGGTCTCCGCGCCGTCCTCGCTGGCGGTGGACCTGGCGCTGGAGTCGGGGCTGACGCTGGTCGGCTTCCTGCGCGGCCGCGACATGAACATCTACGCGGGTGAGCAGCGGATCGCCCTGCCCGGGACGCCGTAGCCCTTAGGGGGCGTCCTGCGGATCATGGCCGGGCCCTGATCCGCGGGACACCCCCTAGCGGCGACGGCCCCGGCGGGGTGACGGGGCCGGCCGCGTGTCCGGGGGGTCGATGCGGTGGAGGTCCAGGGTGGCGGGCAGTGGGGCGCCGCCGGGGCCGCCGGACTCCGCCCAGGCGATGATCTCGTCCGTCGCGGTGTCGTCCAGGGCCCAGCCGAACCAGACGGCGCGGGCGCCGCGGGCGCGGGCCTCGCTGGTGGGCTGGACCACGATGACATTGGCCTGGGCGCACGGTCCGAGGCAGTCGCTCGTACGCACGGCCAGCCGGCCGCCGGACGCGGCGGCGGCCTCGCGCAGCCGGGCGAGCTGGCCGGCGTGGTCGGAGCCGGGGTTCTTGCGGGGGTCCCCGCAGCAGCAGCCTCGGCAGACCACCAGGGTGCAGGGGCGCGGGGCGCGGGCGGCGAGCGGGCGTATCCAGGTCACCGCCGCACGTTACCGGCCCGGCGGGGTGGGGTGTTGGGCGGTGTGGGAGACCTCCGCCACATCGGCGTCCGGGAGTTGAGGGTCCTGGGCCTCCGAGTCCCGGGCCTGCGGGTCCTGGGCGCGGCGGCGGGCCAGGACCGCGCAGACCATCAGCTGCATCTGGTGGAACAGCATCAGCGGCAGCACCGCGAGGCTCGCCTGGGCCCCGAACAGGACGCTGGCCATGGGGAGTCCGGCGGCGAGGCTCTTCTTCGACCCCGCGAACTGGATGGCGACGCGATCCTCCCACCCGAAGCCGAGGCGCCCGGCCCCGTACCAGGTGACGAGGAGCATCACGGCGAGGAGCACGGCCTCCACCGCCATCAGGGCGCCGAGGCGCGGGATGCTCACCTGGCTCCAGACGCCCGCGGCCATGCCCGCGCTGAAGGCGGCGTAGACGACGAGCAGGATCGAGCCCCGGTCGACGTAGCCCAGCACCTTCTTGTGGCGGACGAGGAAGCCGGCGACCCGGCGGCGCAGCAGCTGACCGAGGAGGAAGGGCAGGACGAGCTGAACGGCGATCTTGAGGAGGGAGTCGAGGGAGGAGCCGCCCCCGCCGTTGCCGAGCAGGGCGGCGGCGAGGAGGGGGGTGAGGAGGATCCCGGCGAGGCTGGAGAAGGAGCCGGCGCAGATCGCGGCGGGGACGTTGCCCCGGGCGATCGAGGTGAAGGCGATGGAGGACTGGATGGTGGAGGGGACCAGGCACAGGAAGAGGAGGCCGCTGTGGAGCGGGGGCGAAAGGAGGGTGGGGACGAGGCCGCGGGCGGCCAGGCCGAGCAGCGGGAAGAGCAGGAAGGTGCAGGCCAGGACGGTGAGGTGGAGCCGCCAATGGCGCAGACCGTCGAGGGTTTCGCGGCTGGAGAGCCGGGCGCCGTAGAGGAAGAAGAGCAGGGCCACGGCCGCGGTGGCGGCGCCGTCGGCGACGGTGGCCGCAGGGCCGCGGGCGGGCAGCAGCGCGGCGAGGGCGACGGTGGCGAGCAGGGCCAGGACGTACGGGTCCAGGGGCAGCCAGGCGGGAGGGTGCGGGCGTCGCATGCGCGGGTGCTCACTTGCTGTCGGGGCGGCGTGGGGTCGGGGACGGCGCCCCGGCGGCACGTCCCATGGTCGCGGCGTCGGCGGTCATCGGGAAACCCGCACACCGAACTGACTGTCATCGCACAGCGCAATATCATGTGGTACATGAACATGTACGACCCCGTTCAGCTCCGCACCTTCCTCACCGTGGCCCAGACGCTCAGCTTCACCCAGGCCGCAGGCCGCCTCGGGGTCCGCCAGTCCACGGTCAGCCAGCACGTGCGGCGGCTGGAGGAGGCGACCGGGCGGCCGCTGTTCCTCCGGGACACGCACAGCGTGGCGCTGACGGAGGACGGTGAGGCGCTGCTGGGCTTCGCACGGACCATCCTGGAGGCGCACGAACGGGCGGCGGCCTTCTTCACCGGGACCCGGCTGCGCGGGCGGCTGCGCTTCGGGGCGTCGGAGGACTTCGTACTGACCCGCCTGCCGGAGATCCTGGAAGGGTTCCGGCACCAGCACCCCGAGGTGGATCTGGAGCTGTCGGTCGAGCTGTCGGGCACGCTGCACGAGCGGCTGGACGCCGGGCGGCTGGATCTGGTCCTGGCCAAGCGGCGCGGCCCGGGGGACGAGCGGGGCCGGCTCGTGTGGCGGGACCGCATGGTGTGGATCGGGGCGGAGGGGCTGCGGCTGGATCCGGCGCGGCCGGTGCCGCTGATCGCCTTCCCGCCGCCGGGGATCACCCGGGCCAGGGCACTGGAGGTGCTGGAGCGGGACGGGCGGGCCTGGCGCATCGCCTGTACGAGCGGCAGCCTCAGCGGTCTGATCGCGGCGGCCCGGGCGGGGCTCGGCGTGATGGCGCACACCCGGGGGCTGATCCCGCCGGGGCTGGTCCGGGTGGGGGGCCTGCCGGAGCTGGGGCCGGTGGAGTTCGCCCTGCTGCGGGGTGCGCGGGGCGGTGGCGCGGGCGGCCCGGCGGCGCAGGCCCTGGCCTCGGCGATCCTCTCGGGCGCGGACCGCCTCAGCCGGACGGCGTGACGGGCCGGGGAACCGGCCGCAGATCCCGGCCGGGCCGGCGCTGAGGAGGTCTTGTGGAGGTATCCGCAGGCTGATCAACTCCCGGTGGGCGTGGGATAGCGTCACCGCGCTGCCACGGAGAGGAGCGGGCTTGCGCGAAATCACCGTCCCGCCGGTCGTCGCGGGCGCGCCCGTCGGCGGCCTGGCCGACGTCGTCTTCGAGCACGCCGGGCAGGACCCGGAGCGGGTGGTGCTCGGCCGCAAGGAGGACGGGGTCTGGCGTGATGTGACGTCCCGGGAGCTGGCCGGCGAGGTGCTCGCTCTCGCCAAGGGACTGCTGGCCCAGGGGATCCGCTTCGGTGACCGGGTCGCCGTGATGTCCCGCACCCGCTACGAGTGGACACTGTTCGACTTTGCCCTGTGGGCGATCGGCGCCCAGCCCGTCCCGGTCTACCCGACCTCCTCCACGGAGCAGGTGCACTGGATCCTCTCCGACTCCTCCTGCACGGGGTGCGTCGTGGAGAACGAGGACCAGGCCATGACCGTCGGCTCGGTGATCGAGGGGCTGCCCGCGCTGCGCCTGCTGTGGCAGTTGGACGCGGGGGCGGTGGAGGAGCTCGTGCGGGACGGGCGGGCGGTGGCCGAGGACGTCGTGCACCGCCACCGCCGGGCCGTCACGCCCGACGCCGTCGCCACCGTCATCTACACCTCGGGGACCACGGGCCGACCCAAGGGCTGTGTGCTCACCCACGCCAACTTCATGTTCGAGGCCGACACGATGGTGGCCCGCTGGGAGTCCGTGTTCCAGGCCGGCCCCGGGGAGCGGCCCTCCACGCTGCTCTTCCTGCCGCTGGCGCACGTCTTCGGGCGGATGGTGGAGGTGGCCGCCGTACGGGCCCGGGTCAAGCTCGGCCATCAGCCGGAGCTGGCCGCCGCCGAACTGCTGCCGGATCTCGCCGCGTTCCGGCCGACCTTCGTGCTCGGGGTTCCGTACGTCTTCGAGAAGGTGTTCGCCTCCGCCCGCCGCTCCGCGCACGCGCAGGGGCGGCTGGGGCCCTTCGACCGGGCGGTGGACGTGGCCGTGCGGTACGCGCAGGCGCGGGAGGAGAAGGCGTTCGGTACCGGGCCCGGCCCCTCGGCCGGGCTGCGGATGGAGCACCAGCTCTTCGAGAAGCTGGTGTACGGCAAGGTCCGCCAGGCCATGGGCGGCCGGGTACGGCACGCGATGTCGGGCGGGTCGGCGATGTCGCGCCGGCTCGGCCTGTTCTTCGACGGCGCCGGGATCACGATCTTCGAGGGGTACGGGCTGACCGAGTCCTCCGCGGCCGCCACCGCCAACCCGCCCGGGGCGACGAAGTACGGGACGGTGGGGCCGCCGATCCCGGGCAGCACGGTCCACATCGCGGACGACGGGGAGATCTGGCTGCACGGAGGTCACGTCTTCTCCGGGTACCTGAACGATCCGCGCGCGACGCGGGAGGTGCTGCGCGGCGGCTGGCTCGCGACCGGGGACCTGGGGCGCCTCGACAAGGACGGGTACCTGACCATCACCGGGCGCAAGAAGGAGATCCTGGTGACCTCCAACGGCAAGAGCGTGTCGCCGACGGCCCTGGAGGAGCGGGTGCGCTCACACCCTCTGGTGTCACATTGCGTACTGGTGGGCAACGACCGGCCGTTCATCGCGGCGCTGATCACCTTGGACATGGAAGGGATCGCGCACTGGCTCTCGATGCGCGGACTCGCGCAGCGCGGCGCCGAGGAGGTGGTGGGCGACCCGGAGCTGACGGCGGAGGTACGGCGGGCCGTGGTGGCCGCGAACACCTTGGTCTCGCAGGCCGAGGCGATCCGCGCCTTCCGGGTGCTGGCGGAGCAGTTCACGGAGGAACGCGGGCTGCTGACCCCGTCGCTGAAGCTGAAGCGCCGGGCGATCGAGAAGAGGTACGCCCGGGAGGTCGCGGCCCTCTACCAGCCGGGACTCGATATCTGACGAGTCGTCACTTCGCTTCGTCAGTCGTATTGACGGTGCGTCAGGTCACGCACAGAATGCGGGGATTCCGACCGGAGGGGATCCCACCCATGTCGCGACCCATCCGCGCCCTGGCCGCCGCGGCGGCCACGCTCGCGCTCGTCTCCGCCTGCAACTCCGCCTCCCACGGGACCGACCCCGGCAAGCCCGGCGACGCGGCCCGGACCACCCGCGGCGTCAGCGCCGATGCGATCAAGGTCGGCGGCATCGTGTCGATGACCAGCGCCGGCGGCTACAGCAAGAAGGACACCGACCTCGGGGCCAGGGCCCGCTACCTGAGAGCCAACGCCGAGGGCGGCGTCAACGGACGCAGGATCGACTACATCGGCGCCGAGGACGACGGCCAGGACCCCGCGAAGAACATGGCCGCCGCCCGCAAACTCGTCCAGCAGGACAAGGTCTTCGCCGTCTCCCCCATGAGCTCGGTCACCTTCTCCGGCGCCGACTTCCTGGAGCAGGAGAAGGTCCCCACCTTCGGCTGGGGCACCCTGCCCTCCTTCTGCGGCCCCCAGCACATCTACGGGTTCAACGGCTGCCTGGTTCCCACCCCGGGCGGCACCCTCAACCAGACCTGGCCCGAGGGCATCGCCCAGGTGCTCGGCGGCGCGCGGGGCAAGTCGGTGGCGGTCATCGCCAACGACAGCGACGCCGGGAAGTTCGGCATCCGGACCTTCCGACAGGGCTTCGCCGCCGCCGGGTTCGAGGTCTCCTACGCCAAGGCCTCCGTACCCGCCACCGCCGTGCCGAGCGACTGGTCGGCGTACGTGAAGGAGATCCTCAGCAGCGCGGGCGGCACCGACGGCAAGGCGCCGGACGCCGTCATCTCGGTGATGCAGACCCCCAACAACATCGGCCTGTTCACCGCGCTCAAGCGCGCCGGCTACAAGGGGCTGCTGTCCGACCCGACCGACTACGACCCCGCGCTGCTCGCCAAGGACACCACCAAGCAGGCCCTGGACGGCGTGCACGTGCTGCTCCAGTTCGAGCCCTTCGAATCCGCGCATCCGAAGATGGCGCAGTTCAAGGCCGACATCAAGGCCGCCGCGGGCGGTCAGAACGTGCCGTTGAACATGCACATGCTGACCGGGTACATGTCGGCCGACCTCTTCCTGGCCATCGCGCAGAAGGCGGGCAAGGCGCTGACCGTCGAGTCCTTCCAGGCCGCCGCGCAGGGCTTCTCCGACACCGGAACCCTCGTCGGCGACCGCGCGGAGCCCAAGGGGCAGAAGGACAGTTTCGGCTGCGGTGCGCTCGTCCAGCTGAAGAACGGGGCGTACGAGGTGTCCGTACCGTTCAAGTGCCACCAGCCCATCCCCTTCACGTAGGGGCGGGGCGACACGATGGGTGATCTGCTCGTCTTCGTGCTGAGCGGTCTGGTGTCCGGAGCCCTGTACGCGCTGCTGGCCACCGGGCTGGTGCTGTCGTACTCGGCCTCCGGACTGTTCAACTTCGCGCACGGGGCCACCGCCTACCTGTGCGCGCTCACCTTCTACGAGCTGCACTCCGGGCTGGGCTGGCCGGCGGTGCCGGCCGCGCTGCTGGTGGTGTGCGTACTGGCCCCCGGGCTCGGGTGGGGGCTGGACCGGCTGATGTTCCGGCGGCTCGCCCGGGTCGGGGAGAGCGCCCAGATCGTGGCGACCATCGGCCTGCTGGTGGCGCTGCCGGCGGCCGGGCTGTGGGTGGTGGAGCTGCTGGTGGAGGCGGGCGCTCCGCTGAGGCCCGCGGAGAACCAGTTCGGGCTGCCGGGGGTGGGGCCGAGCCCCGCGAGGTCCTGGCAGCTCATGGACGGGGTCGGCGTGGACTCCGACCAGCTGATCACCTGGGTGGTGACGGCGGTGGTCGCGGTGGCCCTGTGGGTGCTGATGCGGCACACCAGGCTGGGGCTGCGGCTGCGGGCCGCCGTCGACAACCGGTCCCTGACCGAGCTGCGCGGGATCAGCGCCGACCGGCTGTCCTCGGTGGCGTGGATGATCGCGTCGGGGCTGGCGGGGCTCGCGGGGGTGCTCGCGACCCCGCTGCTGGGGCTGTCGGCGCACGATTTCACCCTCTTCCTGTTCGTGTCGGCGACGGCGGCCGTCATCGGCCGGTTCGCCTCGGTGCCGCTCGCCTTCGCGGGCGGGCTGGGGCTCGGGGTGCTGCAGAACCTGGTCGCCGGGTACGCGTCCTTCGCCGAGGGGATCACCGGGTTCAGGACGGCGGTGCCCTTCCTCATCCTGTTCGGCGGACTGCTGGTGCTGACGCGGCGCGCGCGGGCCACGGGGGTCACGGCGGTCGAGTCACCGCCGGTGGACCATCTGGCCGGGGCGTCCTGGGGGCGGCGGTGGGGGGCGTGGACATGTGGCGGTGCAGTGTTGTGTGTGGCGTTTTACACCGTGACCACACCGTTCTGGAGCGGGTTGCTCGCGCAGGGACTGGCCATCGGGCTCGTGTTCATGTCCTTCACCGTGGTGACCGGCCTCGGCGCGATGGTGTCGCTGGCCCAGGCCACTTTCGTCACCGGGGCCGCGCTCGTGGCGGGGCTGCTGATGAGCCGCGGCTGGCCGTTCGTGGCAGCGCTGGCGGTGGGCACCTGCGTCGCCGCGCTGCTGGGGGCGCTGGTCGCGCTGCCGGCGCTGCGCCTCGGCGGGCGCTCGCTCGCGCTGGCCACGCTGGCGCTGGCGTTCCTGGCCGACCAGGTGCTGTTCCAACTGCGCTGGCTGCGCAACGGGGACGCCGGATGGTCCGTTCCCCGGCCCGTCGTCGGGCCCGTGGACCTGTCCGACGACCGCGCCTTCGGGGTGGCGCTCGTGGTGCTGGTCGCCGCCGTGGCCGCCGGGCTGAGCGCCTTGCGCGACTCGCCCTCGGGGCGGGCGATGCTGGCCGTACGGTCGGCTCCGGCCGCGGCGATGGCCTCCGGGGTCTCCGTACTGCGCACGAAGCTGCTGCTGTTCACCCTGTCGGCCGGTCTGGCGGGCTTCGGGGGCGTGATCTACGCGTCCTACAACACCCGGATCACGGCCACGGACTTCACCGCGATGACGGGGCTGGTGTGGCTGGCGGTCGTGGTGGCGGCGGGCGTGCGGCGGCCCGCGTACGCCGTGGTGGCGGGGCTGGTGTTCGCCGTGGCTCCGCGCGTGATGGCGGACTACGTGACCTCGTCGGCGCATCTGCCGGTGATTCTGTTCGGGCTGGCGGGGTTGGCCTTGGCCAACGATCCGGACGGGTACTGCGCGGCGGTGCCGGTGCGGTTGGCCCGGAAGCGAGCGGGGGGCCCTACGGGCGGTCCCTCCCCCACCCCGCCCCTTCCCGAAACCGGGATCCGCCCGGACCCGGCGGGGGCTCCGCCCCCCTGTCCGCGCGCCTCGAACCCCGCCGGACTCCGTCCGGGGGCACCCCCTGGTGAGGCTGCCTTCCAGCCTGCCCTGGAGTTGCGCGGAGTCACAGCCGGGTACGACGGGGGGCTCGTACTGCACGGGGTCGACCTGGCCGTGCGCAGAGGCGAGATCCTCGCCGTGCTCGGGCCCAACGGGGCCGGCAAGAGCACCGCCTGCCGGGTGGCCGCCGGGCTGCTGCCCGTCGTGGGCGGGGCCGTTCACGTGGCGGGGCGCAATATGACACGTGACGGTGCAGTACGACGGTCCCGCGCCGGAGTACTGCTCGCCCCCGAGGGCCGCGGCATCTTCCCGGCCCTGACCATCGAGGAGAATCTGACCCTCTACCTGCGGGAGGCCGACGCCCGGGCCGCCGTCTACGACCGGTTCCCCCGGCTCGGGGAACGGCGCGCGGTGAGCGCCGGCGCCCTGTCGGGCGGCGAGCAGCAGATGCTGGCCCTCGCCCCGCTGTTGCAGCGGCCGCCCGAGGTGCTGATCGCGGACGAGCCCTCCCTGGGCCTCGCGCCACGCGTCGTGGACGAGGTGTACGAGGTGCTCAGTGAGCTGCGCGCGGCCGGAACCGCGCTGCTGCTGGTGGAGGAGAAGGCCGCCGAGATCCTCGGGATCGCCGACACCGTGGCCTACCTCGCCCAGGGCCGGGTCTCCTGGTGCGGCCCCCGCGCCGAGGTGGAGGCGGACCGGCTCACCGAGGCCTACCTGGGGATGGCGCCGTGAGCGGATACGTACTGGAGGCGAGCGGCGTCAGCGTGCGCTTCGGCGGGGTCCGGGCGCTGACCGGGGTGGACCTCGGGGTCCGGGCCGGGGAGGTGTGCGGACTGATCGGCCCGAACGGGGCCGGGAAGACCACGCTTTTCGACGTGCTGTCCGGAATCAGGCGGCCCGACCAGGGCCGGATGCTGCTCGACGGAGTGGACGTCACCCGCCGTTCCCCGGTCTGGCGGGCCCGGCACGGGATGCGCCGGACCTTCCAGCGCCAGCAGCTGTTCGGGCAGCTCAGCGTGGCCGACAACGTACTGGTGGCGCAGGAGTGGCGGGGCGGCGGGGGCGGGCTCGCCGCCGATCTGCTGGCCTCGCCGGCCCGGCGGGCGCGGGAGCGGGCCCGCCGGGAGCGCGGCGAGCGGGTGCTGGCGGACTGCGGGATCGGGGCGCTCGCGCCCGCGTACGCCGGCGGGCTGCCGGTCGGTCAGGCGCGGATGGTGGAGCTGGCCCGTGCCGTGGCCGATCCGCCGCGGGTGCTGCTCCTCGACGAGCCCGCGTCCGGGATGTCGGCGCCCGAACGGGAGCAGCTCGCGCGGGTGGTGCGGCGGCTGGCCGGGGAGGAGGGCTGCGCGGTGCTGCTGGTCGAGCACAACGTGGCCTTCGTGATGGACCTCTGCGCTCGGGTCGTCGTACTGGATCTCGGCACGGTCCTCGCCGAGGGGACGGCGGCCGAGGTCCGGGCGAACCCGCTGGTGCGGGAGGCGTATCTGGGGACGTCCTGAATCCCGACCGCGGGCCCCGCCCGCGCCCCGTCCGGCCGGTTGGCGGGAATACGGTGCTCGGGGGGCCGGTTGTGGCCCCGCGTACGACGCCGCACCACCGACCCCGAGGGAACGACCCGACGTGAACCAGGTCCCCACCATCAAGCTCAACAACGGCACGCTCATGCCCCAGCTCGGCTTCGGCGTCTGGCAGGTTCCGGACGCCGAGGCGCGGCGGACCGTCGGGACCGCGCTGGAGGCCGGGTACCGCAGCATCGACACCGCGGCCGTCTACGGCAACGAGAAGGGCACCGGCAAGGCCCTCGCCGCGTCCGGCGTACCGCGCGAGGAGCTGTTCGTCACCACCAAGCTGTGGAACAGCCCGTCGCGGACCTGGGACCGGGACGAGGTGCTGCGCGCCTTCGACGACTCGCTCGGCAAGCTGCGCCTCGACCGCGTCGACCTGTACCTGATCCACTGGCCGCGCCCGATGCGCGACGACTTCCTCGGCATCTGGAAGACCTTCGAGGAGATCGCGGCGAGTGGCCGGGCCACGGCCGTCGGCGTGTCGAACTTCCGCCCGGTGGACCTGGAGCGGCTCGGCGCCGAGAGCGCGCTCGTCCCGGCCGTGAACCAGATCGAACTGCACCCGCTCTTCCCCCAGCGGGAGCTGCGCGCCCTGCACGCCTCGCTGGGCATCGCCACCGAGGCCTGGTCCCCGCTCGGCCAGGGCAAGGAACTGCTCACTCTCCCGGTCGTCGCCGCGCTCGCCGCCAAGCACGGCCGCAGCGCCGCGCAGATCGTGCTGCGCTGGCACCTCCAGCAGGGCACCATCGTCATCCCGAAGTCCGTCACCCCCTCCCGGATCCGGGAGAACCTGGACGTCTTCGGCTTCGAGCTCGACGCCTCCGACCTGGCGGCGCTGGACGCCCTGGGCCGGGCCGGGGGCCGGATCGGCCCGGATCCCGCCGTCTTCGACGCGTGAGGGCGGGCACGTGAACGTTTCCGAAGGGGTCTACCGGATCCGCAACGTGGACAGCGGGCTCGTCCTCCAGCTGGAGGGCGCCTCGCGGGTACGGGTGGGCCCCGACGGGCCTCCCGCGCCGCAGGCCGCCCGCCGCTGGCGGATATCGCCGGTGCACAGCGGCGGCGGCGTCTTCCACGTGGTGAGCGAGGACAACGGCCGACGCCTCGACGTGGCGAACGCCTCCCCGGACAGCGGGGCCCGGGTGCAGGTGTGGCGGGCCAACGCCTTCGGCGCGCAGGAGTGGATCGTCGAGGCGCACCTGGACGCTCCGGGGGTGGTGTCCCTGATCGCGTGCATCAGCGGCCTGCCGCTGGAGACGGACGAGGCGGGCCGGGCCCGGCAGGGCGAGGACACCGACTCGCCGTCCCAGTGGTGGCGTCTGGAGCCGCTGGGGGAGCAGGCGCCGTAGGACCGCCGGTGCGGACCCGTCAGCCGCGTACGAAGCTCCGTACGCGGTACGTCGGCTCCGCGCGGGGTGCGGCCCTGTCCGTGACCGGTGAACTCGGCTTCCCCGTACGGCCGCAGGCCCGCTCGCGCCGCGTGGGCCGTGACCTGCTCCGAGGAGTCGGCCGGGGCCGCGGTCAGGTGCGGCGCGAGCACGGCGTCGATGTCGCTGCCGACGTCGTGCGCGGCGTCCTTGTCCACGGTGGTGACGAAGACCCCGCCGGGACGCAGCACCCGCCCCACCTCGGCGACCAGGGCCGCCACCACGCCCGGGTCCCGCAGCAGGTGCAGCAGCCACACCGCGCTCACGGCGTCGAGCGAGCCCGAGCGCACCGGCAGCCGGGTCCCGGAGGCGAGGACCACCGGGACCCCGCGGCGCCACGCCGTCGAGGCCATCGCGTACGAGGTGTCCGCGCCCAGGATCCGCAGCCCGGGGCGGGCGAGGCGGGCGGTGACGATGCCCGTGCCGCAGCCGAGGTCGAGCAGGGTGCGCGCGTGCGCCGGGAGCAGGCCGAGGACCGCCGCAGCGGCGGCTTCGGCGCGGGGCGTTCCGCCGCGGGTGGCGTCGTACGCGTCGGCCTCGGCGTCGTAGTCGAGGAGCGGTCTCGACAGGGGCGGGTGTGTCGTCCTCAGCTCGCGCCGTGGGCGGGGGCGAGGGATTCGACGCGCTCGGCGAGGGCGAAGTCCCGCTCGGTGACCATTCCGCCGGCGTCATGGGTGTTCACCGACAACACGACGGTGTTGTAGCCGAGGGTCAGGTTGGAGTGGTGGTTCAACTCCTCCTGGACCGAGGCGATGTGTGCGACGAGGGCGCTCGCGGCGACGTGCGTGCCCAGCCGGTAGGTGCGGGAGATGCGGTCGTTCTCGAAGGTCCAGCCGGGAAGTTCCCGCAACCGGTCCTCGATCTCCTTCTGCGAAAGCGGCTCACTCGACATGCGGCGGCTCCTGTTCCCCGTGAGGTGGAGTCAAGGTTCCCACAGCGCGCCCGGGAGCGAACCTTTCGCGCCATAGTGCGACCGGGTACTTTCCGTGCCTTCCGAGCCTGACGTGCTCCCCCTATGCTCCTGCGCCGGACGTGACTGTTACCAGCGGTAACGAGGGGGCATCGCCATGGCGAGCACAGGCAGTTCGAGGCGTACGTTCATCGCGGGCGCCGGAGCGGCGGCCACCGCCGGGGCCTATGCCCTGGAGGAACTCCAGGCCTGCCTCTGTTGCGCCGGCCTTGTGGAATGCCACCGTGAGTCTGGTCAGCGTACGCGCATGCCGCCCA
>NZ_JBSFTP010000106.1:0-19555 GCF_053591315.1 Streptomyces sp. NPDC003042 | reverse complement strand
GGCTACGCCGCACGCGCACTCGCCGATGTACCGGACGACACCGCACAGCCCATCATCGCCCTCATCGAGTCCATCGCCCGCCGCTCACGCGAGGAGCGCGCCCGGGAGAGCCGGGCGGACGGGAACGGATAGCGGGTCTCTCCTCAAGCCGGAACTCCGGACAGGGTGGGGGAGGACGAACGGGCACGTTCAGCGACCGTCTGCGGTCCGAGCCGGTGCAGACGGATTGCCCTCCGCACGCGGATAGTCCGTCGGCAAGCCGGGAAATGGCCTCTGGCCAGGGAGATGTGCGCCAGGCTCCGGTTGCTTGCGCGCATGTGGCGTGTCCTGATGGCATTCGGCGAAGGTTCGCCCAGGCGGCGCGGTGTCCGCGGCGCGCAGGCTGTGGTCGGGTTCGCCGTCGAAGTTGGGGCCGGCGCCGTCCCAGTAGGCGGTGATGGCAGCGGCGGGGTTCGTCATCCGGTGATCCTTTCAGCTGCCGCTGACAGTGCGTGGGGGTGATCGCCGTGGTGGACGAGGGCGGCGTGCGGATCGTTGCTGCCGGTGGTGGGGGGCGTGGTCGGTGTGGACGGTCGCGGCGGTCAGCCTCGGTACGGCGTGGATCAACCCGAACTTCTCATAGAGCTTCCTGGCGGGTAGGAGGAACTCGTCCGCGCCGGTTTTGAGGCTCAGCCGGGTGTAGCCCATGCGCTGGGCCTCGGCGACGACATGGTCCAGCGGAGGGACGCGATCCCGCTCCGCTGTTCGTCGGGTTCTCACACCGATGAACACGGCCAGGCCTGGCCCAGGGCTGCGGTTCGCGATGCCGCTCCCGAGGTTACTCCAGCATTCCCAGGACGACGTCGGGCCGGCAGTGGATGCAGCCGGGTACGCCCTCGGCCAGGGCCCGGCGCGCCTCCTCGGTATTCAGGACCGCGCAGCGTTTGCCTGTGTCCCGGCAGTCCCCGGCGTGGACGCGGACCGGCAGCTGGCCGGCGCCGATGCCGCGCTCGATCAGCCCCGCCGACGGGTCGGACCGAGGGCGCCGCTGCGCGGCGAGACCACCTGCGTGCCAAAACTGATCTCCAACACCGCCGCCACCACCGCCCGCGACCCGTTCAACGGCGGAAGGACAACAGCGGCCGCCCACCCGCCACTGGACAGGCCGTCGGCCAGCAGCGGGACGGCGGTCACCACGTACGGGACCGCACATTTCCCCCGGCGCGCCGGTGGCGTTCAGGCCCACTCCACGCCCAGCTCCGCGAGTGCGGTGCGCTGCACCGCCCGAGCCCGATGAGCTCTATCAGTCCCGCAGCGCTCCAGCCGTGGTCCCCCGTCTGGCGCGGCAGGGGAGGCCAGACTCGACCGGCCCGAGGAGGTGCTGGAGCACCTGCCCGACCGGGTCTTCGACTCCCGGCTGATAGACGCCCGGCCACCCGTACGCGTCACCCCCGCTACGCCGTTCGCGGCGACACCGGGTTCCCCCGCCTCGCTGTACCGGGCTCTGGCCGAAACCGAACAGCCGGAGCCGGAGCCGGAGCCGGAGGATGCCCCTGCATCCAGCAGCACGGCAGCATGGGCAGTGGGTGTCGCCGAGGCTAGTCCGATGGCGGTGTGGAGGTGGGCCTGCATCTCCATGCCGCGCGCCGCGGGAAGGGCGCCGAGGTCGAGGATGTCCCTCCACCCGTAGGTACGCAGGTTGACGACGGGTCGCCTGTTCCCGGGAGACGAGGGCCTCCTGAACCCGGCGCAGATGTCGCAATCCACACCGAACCCGGAAGGCCCTCACCCGTTCAACGCCCAGTACGTGCGTCCCCGACGTCCCGGGACAACACGCCTAGCGCTGTGCGGCGGAGGCCTCAGTGAGGCGGGCTGCCGGGTCGGGGGTCGTGGGTGGGCAGTCGCTGTCGGATGTTCCTCGCTGTGGTGAGGGTTGGGGGCGGGTCTCGAAGGTGTGGGTTGCCGTGTTGCTGTGCCCTACGGGAAGAAATGTGCCGTTTGATATTGAATACGACATTAAGTGATCTTCGAGGATGCGGGAGTGCGTGATGGCTGGACCGGCGAAGAAGACGACTACGGCGAAGAAGACGACCACCGCGCGGAACACAACGGCGAAGTCGGTAAGGCCGGCACCGTCGCGCCGCGCGAGGGAGGCGTCTGCTCCGGTCGCGCCGCACCTGTCTGACCGGTACGACGCCGGGGACTCCGACGATTCAGTGGAATCCGAGGAGAGGCTGGCTGCGATGAAGCCGGTGGATATGGGAGCGGAGCTGTCGCTTCCGTTCGAGCAGATCATCGGGGGCCCGTTGCAGGCGGTGATCCGTTCCAGTGGGATGGCCGCTCAGGAAACCGTGAACTTCATCAAGAACGTCGGCTTCGACAGCGAGGGCCGGCTGAGGTCGGTGAAGTTTTCCTATAACGACCGCACGCACGCTGAGGACCCGGACAAGGTAACGGTGACGGCAACCGCCGTGGAGGTCCCGTTGCTCACGGTGGTGCCGATTCCGTATCTGCAGCTGTCGAAGGTGACGCTGGACTTCAATGTCAAGATCGATTCGGTGTCGACGAAGAAGGTGTCGACGGACGTGGGGGTCGAGTCGTCGGCCAGTGCGGGATTCTGGGGTGTCTCGGCGTCCTTCAAGGCGAGCTTCGACCACAAGAGTTCGCAGGAGGATTCGGTCACCCGCAGTACGTCGTTGTCCGTGCATGTGGAGGCAGAGCAGGGAGAGATGCCGCCGGGTTTGAAGCGAATTCTGGACCTCCTGGACAAGGCGGCAACGACGACTCCGACGAAGACGGAGGATGTGCCGTTGGAAGCGGAGACGCAGAGACTGGAAAAGTCGACGGCATAGCGCTGAGAGTGGGAACGCCCTCTGCCCTTTGCGGCCGGGCGGCCGGGCGGCCCAGTGGCCCGTCGCCGCGAGCGCCCGCAGCGCTCTGGTGCCTGGTCTGGTGTGGCGGGGAGCGTGACCGAGGAGGCGCGGCCGCGTTGACCGGAGCATGGAGTCATCCAGCAGTGCCCTGGACGTGGTCACCGATCCGCAGGCACTCCAGGTGCGGGTCCAGGTCGTCTGGGAGCCGGCCCGTGACCAGGGCGGCGCGGTCACGGTACGGATGGACGCGGCGCAGATGCTGCCCGGGCCGCAGCAGACCCGGGTATGGCTGGCGGGCGAGGACGGTCCGCTGGCCGTGCTGCGTCCCTGGCGGCTGATGCGGCTGCGTGAGCAGGACGGCGGGTTCGTCTACGACGCCCGGTGGACGGTCAGCGAGTTCCTGCCGGACGGTATGCGGGTCTCGGCGGAGATGTCGTGCCGGCAGGGCCGGGTCCTGGCCAGCGCTCAAGTCCTCGCGTGAGCACCATGCTTCTTCGCCGCATGGACCGCACGTGGCTCACACCGGACGGGCGGGCTGTCGGCTCCGTCCAAGACCCTTTGGGGCGGCGGAGGTGAGGGGCGAACCGGCCCGCCACGGGGCTGGATTCAACACGCCCGCCCACGGGTGACGTGCACGGGCGGTGATCACGTTGCGGGGCACAGTGGCCGTGTACAGGGTGCGCCGTGAGGGCGGTGCCCATCTGTGGTGCGCGCGTGCGTGGTGGGCGCCGGGGTGTGAGGGGTGCGATGGGCGAGTTGACGATGCGGCAGCTGATCGAGGAGATGGAGCAGGCGGTGGCTGAGGCCGACCTGGCCGTCCGCAGGGCTCAGCGCCCGGCCAACGGCACGGTGGGGATCCAGCCGCAGCTGGTCATCGAGGATGCCACGTTCCGCATCCACTGTGCGACGCCGGCCCTGGCGGGGGCTTCCAGCCCGGCCTCCGGGGCGGCGGAGGGGGAGCTGGAGGTGGGCGGGCTGCCGGTGGCGGTGGATGCCCTGGCTCTGCAGGGCGTCACGCAACGGCATACGGTGTCGTTCACGGTGGGTGACCATCCGGTGCAACGCGTGGAGATCGACGGCCGCAGCCGGGTCGTCTCGGTCGCCGGGGACGAGTGCCAGTGAGCACGCGGGCAGTGCCCGAGTCGGGCGGGGATACGGCTGGTGGCCAGCAGGACATCCAAGTGGGGTACCTGCTGGGCGCGGCGTACCACGCGGTGGTTGAGGGGCAGGCGATGGCGGCCCGGGAGTCGGTGGAGCTGGTGCGCCGTCTGGGGTTCGACGAGGACGGCAACGCGATGCCGTTCCGCTTCAGCTACCAGCGGTCCGAGGCCGCCGAGAACGGCGCGGGGATGGTGGCGCGTACGGTCCATGCCACCGTCCCGCTGTTGACGATGATCAACCCGCCGATGATGAGCATCGACACCGCCGAGATCGACATGGACATCGCGATCCGTCAACAGAGCGGCCCGGCGCCGGGCGCACCGCCGGCACCGGCCGCCGTCGGGCTGCCCGGCGGGACCGGCCAAGTGCGCACGCCGCCTGCCGCGATCGCGGGCCGTGTCGCCTCGAGCTCTCGCGACGCCACCCTGAAGATCCGCTCCGTCCTCAAGCACCGCCCGTTGCTGGGCACCGGTCGCCTGTCGGATTTGCTGGAGAGCGCCGTCAGTGAGCACGATCACCACTGGAACGACGCGATCAGGCATCTGGACGCGTTCAAGAAGGCAGCCGGGGACCTGCTCGCCACCGTCGAGAACAGCCCCACGTGGCAGGCGCGGTACAAGTGTCTGCCATGGCTGTGGATGCTGCGGCAGACGGTGACCGACGCCGTGGACGCCTACCGCGACGGCAACCCCGACACCATCGCCCAACAGTTGACATCCTGGGACTACCACGCGCGGAACATCAGATGGGTGACCCGCCAGGAAGAAGAGAGCGAGTCGTACGCCGGGGCCCGTACTCTCGCCGAGCTCCGGCGCACCTTCCTCGACGCCGCCGCACAGGTCTGGAAGTCGCTGCTCCCCGCGGCAGCGCCACTGGAATTCGGCCCGCCGCCCGTGAAGGTTCTGAGGAAGCGGTTCGAGGACGCCGCCGAACAGGTGCATCTCCTCACCCGTATGTCACTCAACTCCATCGGGAGGGAGCTCTGGTACTTGAGCGGGGTGGCAGCAGAGGCCGAGACCGCCTACAGCCGCGGGCTGCGCGCTCTGGCCGCCGAGCAACTGACGACCTACAACACGATGGCCCGGGCGCTCCAACAGCAATGGGACAAGGTTCCAGGCAGGACGGAGCTGTCCGTGGCGCAGGACGAGCTGGCCCACGCTGCGAGGGACCTGTGGAAAGCCCTGGCTCCTGATGGGGTGCCGTACAACTTCCTCCCGGGCCACCGAGTCAGCCCCGAGGACGAAAGATCGGCGAGCGAGAGCCTGGAGCTGCTGGACACTCTCTGCCAGACCCTGGCCGGGGTGGAGGGCGCCCCTGACCTGAGAGGAGCGCTGCTGGAGGCGCAAGCAGCCAAAGACGCCTTCGGTACCGCTGACGCCGAAACTGCGATCCAGGGGCACTTGCAGCAGTTCAACGCCCACCTGGCCAATGCGACGTGGACCGCCCGGAACACGCCCAACGAGCAGGACGTCGGCGCGCACATCGACGCTTGGAACGACGCCGCGAAGGACCTCTGGGAGCTCATCGCACCCGGCCAATACTGGCAGCTGCTGCAGTTCCGGGTCAGCAGTCCGCAACCGCCCACTTCGCTTGCCATCGATGAGGCTCAGCGGTGACCGCGATGCCGATGGCGCAGCTGCTTCAGACTGTGGGCCAGGAGGTGCTTGCAGGACAAGTGGAAGCCCTGTCGAGCTCCCTGGCCGCCATCGACCGCGAGGCGCTGCGCACCGACGCCGAGGGCTACCCGGTGCCCTGCGTCGAGCGGGTGAGTGTGGAGCGGCCGGTCGCCGCGGCGACCGGCGATGCGGTGCTGCCCTCGCAGCGGCACGCACACGCCTCATTGCTGGAACTGATGGACCTGCCCTGTCTCACGGTCGAGCGCGCCGAACTCACCCTGTACCTGAACGTTCCCCGGCCGCCGGCCCCCGGCCAGCCGCTTGACTTCGTCTTCGCCCCGCCCGAGCAGGCCACCGTCGCCGTGACCGTACGCCTGGCGCAGCTACCCCAGTCCCAGGAGCCGGCGTTGCCGGCCCTTCTGGCGATGAGTCTGGGCGCGGCCAGCAGCGACACCCCCTGGGACTTCACCGACCACCCCCCGGGCACGCAGCAGGCCGTGCAGGCATGGAGTTTGCTGCTGGGCGTACGTCTCACCGCTCATTGCCTGCGAAAGTCGCTGCCGCCCGTCGCGACTGCTTCCCTGGACGAAGCACTGGGCGCCCTCACCCAGGCCACCTACCACTACTGCGCCGGCGGTCCCCGCCTCCAACCGAGCGCCCTAGACCCGCTATTCGCCCAACTGGACATGCGCCTCGCCCCGCATACCATCGCCATGCCGGCACTGGCGGAGTTCGCCGCCGCCGCACTGCCGCTGCGCAAGATGCTCACCGAAACCTGACTCAGGGTGCCTGCGGCCTTCCGTAGACCCCGGCCCAACGGCCCGGTTGAGGTGGCCCCCGGCGCATCAGGTGTGCCAGGCCGAGACAGGCCGTCACTGGTTCGCGCACCCGTTTCCCCGTCATCCGGTCCGACCAGCTCCGAGCCCTCGGCGGCTGTCTGCCCCTGTCAAGACATCAGACGCCGGGCCGGCCGGCCCGCCCCTGCGCCCTTGCCGCCCGGCAACGGGGGGCACGGTCCCGTGTGCCGGCCTGGTGCGCCCTCTGGACGCCTTGTCGGGCGTTACGACATTTGCCGCAGGAGGAAACGCTTCGTCGGTCTCCGAAGGGGTGGCTTCTTGCCCCTGATATGGCGATTGCGCACCGACTCGCCATAGTCACGGTTGTGGTGCCAAACGCCTTTCACTGTTCCCCTATGCAGAAACCAGAGGTGACCAGAAATGTTCGAAACGCGACGTGAGTTCAGGGATGCCGCAGAAGAAGCCCGCCCCGCGTACCTGCGGGCAGCCAGTGAACAGGATCATGAAGGAGTGCAGCAAGCTTTCTCGCCCGAAGGGCTGGAGGTAGCTTTCGACGTGTACAAGGCCGCGCAATGGGCTGTCGAAACGAAAAAAGACGCAGGGCTGATCGTCGGCAACAGGCTGGACATGGACCACGTCGTGGCCACAGAAAAAATCGCAGGTATCGACACCGCGATGATCAAAAACTTTGAAACAATGAGCGAGGCCACCAAGGAGAGCGGCCGGGGAGAAATCCTGGATTCAGGACAATGGTCAATTTTGGTAAATGATGCATGGCTGCTCGGCGGCATCCATTACATCGCGCAGTTCTTCCTCGCCTCCCCACGAAGCAAGGAAAACATCTACAGAACAGTACGCCCGGATTGGTTCAAGTCGGGTAGGCGTTTCCGCCCCGGCTTCACCGTATTCTCGCGGGAATTGATCGGCCTTGTGGCATGCGGCTATAAATTCGACAGCCACAAGACCACCGGCGAGATCGCCTGGCTCCCACACAAGAGCAATCACCCTGGAACGTTCACCTTCTCCCACTATCAGGCCAAGGTGAACGAATACACGAAGGGCGCCAAGTGGCACGATTTGATCAGCAGCCGTCAATGGTAAGTGATAGGTGGCGTCGGCCGTGGCCGGCATTTCAGCGCCGCCGAGCCCACCGTGCCAGGTGCACCATCACCCTTCCGCGGGGCTGCACCCAGATCACGGGCTGACGGAGGACTCCCGGGCGCCCCGGCCGTGCATCCGGCACAATGAGCCCTTCTCGGTAACCTCCGATTTCTCTGTGTGACGGCGGCCGGATGGCCGGCGTGCTCCAAAGGCGGGAGGACGAGGGCGGGTGCGGGGATCTCAGCGAGCCTGAACGCGATCGCCAGTCCGTTTCGCCTGTCCGGGCTCTGCGACCGGCAGCTACGAGGGTGCGCGCAGGAATGGCCTGATGGTGCGGACGAGTTCCTCGGGGTGATCCCACTGCGGCGTGTGGGCGTCCGGGGTCTGCACTACCTCGACCCCGAGTCGGGCGGCGAGCCAGGCGGCGGCTTCGTGGAAGTAGTCCGGTGATTCCTGGCCGACCAAGACCTGGACAGGGGTGGTGATGCCGGTGAGTGTCGCGTCGTCAGGGCGGTAGGACTCGAAGGTCCCCATCTCGACGCCGAAAAGGGTCTCCCCGTTCGAGGTCATCCTGTGGCGTAGGTCCGGGTCCAGGCGATCCCAGGTGTCGTCGCCGGCAGCGAATCGGATGAAGTGTTCTACGGCTGT
Source organism: Streptomyces sp. NPDC003042 (assembly GCF_053591315.1). Classification (NCBI taxonomy): domain Bacteria; kingdom Bacillati; phylum Actinomycetota; class Actinomycetes; order Kitasatosporales; family Streptomycetaceae; genus Streptomyces; species Streptomyces sp. NPDC003042. The sequence goes on along the minus strand of NZ_JBSFTP010000106.1, from coordinate 11,380 downwards.
CTGAGGCCCCCCGGCGGCCATCCCCGCTTCGACGACCGACCTCACGGGGGCCTGGGCCTCGCCCGGATTCGCCAGGACTGAGAAGAGCGTGATCTCGTGCAGGAGGGCGCCGCGGACGACGCCGGGGTGGCGGATGAGCAGGTCGAGGGCGGTGATCGCCCCGTAGCTGTTGCCGAACACGGCGGCGGGAGCGAGCGCGAGCGCGGTGAGAAGTGCCGCGGCGTCGTCGGCCTGTTCAGGTACGGAGGTGGCCTCCCACCCGCCGGGGCGGGGGCTGCGGGAGTTGCCGCGCCGGTCGTAGGTGACCACGGTGAATTCGTCGGCGAGCAAGTCCGCGACCCGGTCGAAGTGTCCGGCATCGCCGGTCGCGCCGGAGATGAACAGCACCGGTGGGCCATTGCCCCGAAGCTCGTAGTAGAGGTCTGTCCCGTTCACGGCAATCGATGGCATAGCGACTTCCTCAGCTAGACGAGGGCTTTCGCGCCTCTGCGAGATACTGCTGGTCCTGCTACCTGTGCGCGTCGGACGCGGCGCGCGTGTCGCCTGCGGGTGGGCGCGTCGAGCGGCCAAATGGCGGTCGCGGCTGTCCCTTTTCAGTTCCAGCTTCCGTGATCTCCGTCGTTGCCGCCGCATTCGTCACCGTGCGCCTTAAGTCGACGTGCAAGAGAGCTCTACCGGTGGCCCGAGCCGCCCAACTGCACGTCGCCTGGGATGACGCCTACCCTCGGTCGCCCTTAAGCGAAGGAGACCTCGTGCGACGGTTCACGGTGGGGGAGACGGTCGTACCGCGGGACATGCACCGCAGCAGCCGGGTGTGGAGCGAGCAGGCGCTACGCGTCATCGACGACACCGACACGGCGCTCGTAACCGCCCGCGCCAGGCGCGGAGGTGGCCGTCGCTGTACGCGAAGGCCCGAGCCGACGGCGACCGCATGCTGCGGACGGAGACGTCCTCACCAGCTGGCAGCGGAAGGACCTCGACGAGTACGCCCATGTTCGACGGCTGGGCATCGTCACCGACACCGAGCACCAGCAAGGGGGAACGCCCGCGGTCAGGTGCTCGCGATGCTCGCCGACCGAACTGGCGCGTTCACGGACGCCGAGGCGTGGGCGGCCTGGCACTGGGACGCTGGCTGGCCACCGCCCCATCTGCCCCTCCAAGGTCTGTTGCGGAAGTGGAATCTCGCCCGTTGATGATGACGCGCCGGGGGCGTGGTGAGGGGACCTTTCGAGCATCACTCCGGACTCGGTCTACTGGGGCTTCATGCCCATCAGCAGGGGCCCTCCAGCCTTCGCGTCTTGAACTGCTTCTCCTCGGTGCGCAACTATCCGGGAACGGGCTCGGGTTACGGCATCCGCATCGACAAGGACGAGGTGCATGCCCCGGGGAACGGCCACAAGTACCGAGCCGTCAGCGCCGGACGCACCTACGGCAAATGGCGGACCCCTGCCGAGGCCCCACCCGCATGGCCGACCACGCCCGGGCAGACGGTCCCCGAGTTCGACGGACTGGTGTGGGAGTGCGTCGGCCCGCACGTGCGAGCGCCTCAGACCTTCAACACACTGGGAGGGACCACGCCGGCGGTCATTCAGGACTACGGGTACCTGAAGGCGGACGACACGAGCGTTCCGTTCTTCCGGACCGAAGTCAGTTCCCTGACGCACGCCGAGGGCCGTCTCCTCACCCACCTTACGAGCGGGGTGTCGTTCCGTACGTACTTCCAGAGCACTTATGAGAGCGGCCCGGTTCCCGGAGCGCTCATCCTCCCGGAGGTCTGGGTCGGGTCCTCCTACTACGGTGAGCATCTCTCGGGCACGTCACGGTCTCGTTGACCGCCTCAATGACCGGTCGCAACGGCCTGAACAGGGGCGCGCCGGGCCGTTCCGGCTCACCCTTACGGGCCGGCCGCAGTAGGTGGATACCCTGCTCCCCAGCTCGTGTTCGAAGCCTGGGCCGAAGTAGTTCTTGTCGCAGATCAGTGTCTGGGCAGGACGTGCGGCGAGGAGGCCGGGTTCGGCGGAGAAGAGGTCCAGCAGGGGTCTCGCGCTCGTCAGCCTCGGCCCCGGTCAGGGCGAAGGCGACGGGCAGGCCATGGAGGGTCCAGTGAGGTGTGAGGTCTCCTCGGCAACGTGATGGTTCCGGTGTGAGACGGGATGCGGGTGCCCGCTCGTGGCCTAGTTCTGCGGTGCCAGGGTGCGTAGGACGTCGAACTCGTTGCCCTCGGGGTCGGCCATGACCACCCAGTTTCGGTCTGAGCCCTGGCCTACATCCGTCGTGGTGGCGCCGAGGTCGAGCAATCTGGTCACCTCATCCTCGGTGCTGCCGTCGATCGGGCTGACGTCGAGGTGAAGCCGGTTCTTGACGGTCTTGCCCTCGGGTACGCGGATGAACTGCAGGGTGGGTGGCATCTGGCGGGCCCGAACGTCCTCGACGGTCGGTACCCAGGAGCCGATCTCGACCTTGCCCCCGCTGCGGTCGATCACCTTGAAGTCCAGGACCTCGCACCAGAAGGCCGCGAGCCTCTCCGGGTCGTGGCAGTCAACGGTCAACTCGGTGAACCTACTTGTCATGACTCTCCCAGATCGTGCGGACGAGGATCAGAGTATGCCGCCCGTCCGACAGATCCGAGATCTTTCTGCCCACGGACATCAGACGGACTTGACCTGGCATCAGGTACGCGAGAAGCCCCTGGTAGGAACGGTGCGCAAGCCCGGCCGGAAGGGGCGGCCGGTTCGGAGGTCGGCACGAAGTCTCTTCCAGGAAGCACGAAGCCCCCCGGCGCGGTGCCGGAGGGCGGGGTACGGAAGGGCGTGTGCGGTCACCTCGGGTCACCGGTGCCAATATCTCCGACCGCCCCTTTTCTTGCAGGTCAGGGCCGTGTGGCGTGATCTGCATGATGGACGCGGAGATCGTTAATGCCGGGCAGATGGACGGGTACTACATGCGCGAGGTTGTGGTCGGTGACGGCCGCCGCCCGGCCCGGATGCCGCTGAAGAAGGCCCAGGAGGAGGCCGGTGTCCCGGCCGGGCGTTGGATGGACCGCGGACTCGGGGGGCCCTTGGACCGGTGGCGGGGGAAGAGGTGACCGAGGAGCAGCTGCGGAACGTGTTCGGGGAGGGGGGCCGGCACCCGTACGCGGAGCGGATCGAGGCCGACCGGCTCGCCGCGGGTGACTCACCGAAGCTGGCGCGGCGGGCCGGGGCGCTGGGACGGCGGGTGATAGTCACCGGCTTAGACTTCGTCTTCCGGCCGCAGCCCACGATCTACCTCCTGTGGGCCCTGGGGGATGAGGAGACCCGGCTGACGATCGAGGCCGCGCACGAGCGCGCGATCGAGCGCCTGCTGGAGTGGATCGAGGACCACCTCGCGGTGATCTGATCCGGTCCGGCAAAGACGGCATCCACCGTGTCCGGCCGCCCGGCGGTCTGGTCGCCGCCCGCTTCCGCCACCACGAATCACGGGCCGGGATGCCCCTGCTCCACGACCACCTTCTGTTGTCGATCAAGGGACAGCGCCCGGGCGGGAAGCTCCTCGCTTGTTCCGGCCGGAGTGCCGTACGCCTGCGCTGCCGGGCAGTCAGTCGCCCTGGACGCGGCGGGACGGCCGGTTCCTGGACTGGTGCGCGCAGATCACCGCTAAACGGGTCTGCGCGATTCTCCGTCATGGCTGTGGCGGAACGGGCGGCAACGTAGCCGCCGGCCGCCGCCCGTGTCGGCCCACCAGGAGTTGATTCCTCCTTACCACCGTCTTCAGAGTGATCTCTCATCGCCGGTTGAGGGGTAGGGATGTGACAACGCCCAGGGTCATACGCGAGGCTCGTCGGTATGGAGATCAGAACGGGTGTGCGGGGCGATGTGGAGCGGATCGCGGCGCTTCACGCGGAGAGTTGGCGTACGGCGTATGTGGGAATCATGCCGAGCGGTTTCTTGGGCGGCCCCGTGTTCGAGGACCGGCTGGCGCTATGGCATGGGCGGCTGCTCGAACCGCAGTTGGCTGCAGGACTGTTTGTGGCCGTGGACGGAGGCGAGATGGACGGTTTCGTGTACCTCGTTCCGCGCCCCGACGGCCGCCTCCTCCTGGACAATCTGCATGCCCGGCCGGGCTGCACTGGTTCCGGAATCGGAGGCCGACTACTACGGCACGCTCTTGCGTGGGCTGCCGCCGAGCATCCCGGACGGGATGTCTATCTGGAGGTATTGCGCGCCAACACGCGTGCCATTGGCTTCTACGAGCGACACGGTGCTGTCCGTACTGACGAGCGCCTCTGCCGGTTCGAGCAGGGCTTTGAGCTGCCCGAGCTCGAGTACACCTGGGCGGCCGGTTCCGTGTCGACGGCTTCGGGCTCGTTGTCACAGTGATCGCGTCCAGAGGGAGCGATGCGAGGGTGACTCCCCTTCGTAGGAGATGGCAGTCTGGTCGTACCGCGCCCCCCCAAGTCTCGCGGCTCGGAAGGGGAGATGGAGGCGATGATGGGGTGGCTGCGTTCAGCGAGTGGATGTAGCCGATTCCGCTCGCTCCTCCATCAGGTCGACCATCCGGCGCATTACGGCCAGGGACAGTGCGGGATTCCCAGGTCGTGCGTTCCGGTGGTGCGTCGGCTGGCACGGTACCGGACCCTGAACACCGTGGCCTGGCCTGGCCTGGCCTGGCCGGGTCGGTTGAAGGCACGCGCCCCGGCGGAGCGGTGGGGCCGGCCCGCCGCTCTCCGCTCACCGCGCTGGCTGCTCTCGTCCCGGATGGGGACAGGGTGTTGCCGGCGAAGGTGGGGGGATGGTGGGGCCGGGCCGCTCGGGATGACGGTGGTGCGGCTGACCGTGCCGGGGGCGGCGCCGCTGGCCGGGATGGCGACGGCCGCGGCGGTCTCTGCGCGGACTGCCATCTGGCCGGACGGCCAGGCCCGGCCGTTGACCGGGTCCGGGCCGCTGGAGGCGAGGGACGCGGGTGCGATCACCGCAGGCGAGCAACCACAACGCTGGCGGGCGACCGTACGCCACCTCACCCGTCACCGGCTCGCGGTCACACGTCCCAGGTGACCGGGAGGCTCTTCACCCCGTAGATGTCCGCCGTCTCCGGGCGCAGGCCAATTTCTTCAGCCGGTACGGCCAGGCGCAGCGTGGGGAAGCGGTTGAGCAGCGCGGAGAAGGCGACCCGCATCTCGACACGGGCCAGCTGCTGACCCAGACACAGGTGGATGCCGTGGCCGAAGGCCAGGTGCCCGCCGGACTCCCTCCGGAGGTTGAGCACGTGGGGATCGGCGAAGCGCTCGGGGTCGCGGTTGGCGGTGTTGTACGACAGGACGACCGTCGTGCCGGCCTCGATGGTCTGGCCGCCCACCTCGACGTCCACCAGGGCCGTCCTCATGAACGACTTGGCGACGCTCAGATACCGCAGCAGCTCCTCCACGGCCTGGTCGGTGAGCGCGGGATCGGCGCGCAGCGCAGCCAGTTGCTCCGGGTTCTGCAGCAGCGCGAAGGCCCCAAGGGCCAGCATGTTCGCGGGGGTGTCGAATCCGGCCGCCAGCAGGATCAGGCTGATCCCCTGTAGCTCCTCATCGGTCAGGTCGCTGTCGGTGAGTTCGCTGAGCACGTCGTCGGTGGGGTTCGCGCGCTTGGCGGCCACGAGCTGTGCGAGATAGTTCTGGGTCGCGGTGTAGGCCGCTATCAGGTCTTCGTCGCTCGTCTCCCCGTTCATGAACTTGTCGATCTGTTCCTGGAAGGAGTCCCGGTCCTGGTAGGGCACCCCCAGCAGCTCACAGATGACGATGGTGGGGATGGGCTTGGCGAACGCGGTCACGAGGTCCGCCGGCGGCCCGGCCTTCTCCATGGCGTCCAGGCAGTCGGTGGTGATCTGCTCGATGCGCTCGGTGAGCAGCCGCATCCGCCGTGCGGTGAACTTGCCCACCAGCGGTTTCCGGTAGCGCCCGTGCTGTGGGTCGTCCATGAGGAGGAACTCGCCGGGCGGCGCCGGAGGGATCTCGAAGTCGACCACGTTCAGGAGCTCCTTGCGCGAGCTGAACCGCGAGTCGGCCAGGACCGACCTGACCAGGTCGTACCCGGTGATCAGCCAGCCAGGTTTTCCGCCGGGGTGGGTGTAGCGGCTGATGGGGCCGTGCCGGCGGGCGTCGATCAGCTCTGCCGGCGGGTCGAAGGGGCAGCCGGGCTGACGCTCCGTCGGCAGCGTGGTGACGGTGTGGAGGGATTCACTCATGGCCATTCCTCATCTCGCGATATTACGTGTTTGGCGTATGTCGAAAGCTACGTTGCGTTCAGAATGCCGTAAATTGCTCGAAAGGCGTTTGCCCAGGTGAATGGCGGTAAATTGATGCAATGACGCTGAGGGTGAATGCAATGTTGCGTTGCAATGAATGGCGGCGAAGGCAATACTGGCGGCATGCCAGGAGGACGGTTGACCCAGCAGGAGCGCCAGCGCATCGCGGCCGGACTCGCCGGCGGGCTCTCCTACGCTGAGATCGCCAGGCGGCTCGACCGGCCGACCTCGACGATCAGCCGGGAGGTGGGACGCAATGGCGGCCCTGGCGGCTACCGGCCCCAACAGGCGCACCAGGCGACGGCCCAGCGGGCGAGGCGCGGCACACCGGCACCTCCACGCGCGGCCACAGCGCCGAGCGGCACGGCGGAGGAGGACATCATCGAGCTGGCGGTCAGGTCGGGCCTGCCGAGGATAACGGCGCGCGTGCACGTCGACCTGTTGCTGTCCGAGGACGGCAGGCGTACCGCAGGCGAGTTGACCCGCAGGCTGAAGGTCAGCCCGGCCTCCGTCTCCGTGGCCGTGAACTACCTGGTCCAGCAGGGGTATGTCCGGCGCGAGCGCGATCCCCAGCGGCGTCGCGACATCTACGTGGTCGACGACGACGCCTGGTACCACTCGATCGTGATCAGCTCGCGGCGTACCCTGGAGTCGGCGCAGGCCGCGATGGCGGCGGCCGAGACGCTCGGGCTGGACACGCCCGTGGGGCAGCGGCTCGCCAAGGGAGGGACGTTCCTGGAGCGGGTCATCGAGGACATGATGGAGTCGGCCGACCGCTGGCGCGCCCTCCTGGCGTGATGGGTTTCGTGGCCCTCTTCCTGGAGCCCGCGCACGAACTCCGCGATGTCCAGGGCGCTATGGAAGACCACCGCGTTCGTGCGCAGAGCGTTGAACTTCACGATGGGGTCAGCTGGTTGCCCGAAAACGACCAGCGACGGGTGTCTCATGGCTGACAGTTCTGGGCCGTGGAAGAGGTCGTGCTGCGGCTGAAGGTGCTGTTGTTCCCATCGGTCGCGGACGTCGCGGTGTTGTCGGTGGATTAGACATTGCGATAGTGCGTGTTCACGCGCAATACACCGCACCGGGCGCTGTACGTCCGGTTGGCGTCGCCCGTTGGGCCTCAGCTCGCTTGGTGCGGGAGCCCGGGACGGTGTCCATATTTTTGTGGTTTCCGCTAAGCCTGACGGCCTCCCAGGTTGGGAGAGACTGCCAGCCAGAGGCCGCGGCCCGCCCCGATCGCGGGCGGCCGGGGCCGTCGGCATGGTGAAACAGACGGGGAGGACGGCACGATGAGTGCGCAGCAGCAGTACGACGAGATCGGTGAGGCGTACGAGGGGTTCAAGGCCCTGCCGCTGGAGCAGTACGCGGTGGTGCCCGGTTTCCTGGCCCTGGTCGGGGACGTGAGCGGCAAGTCGGTCCTCGACCTGGCCTCCGGCACCGGCTTCTACAGCCGGGAGTTCAAGCGACGCGGCGCCACGGACGTGCTCGGAATCGACATCTCCGGCGAGATGGTCGCCGTGGCGCAGAAGCTGGAGGAGCACGACCCGCTGGGCGTGCGCTACGAGGTCGGCGACGTGTCCGCGCTGCGGACCTTCGAGCAGCCCTTCGACGTGGGCCTGGCGGTCCAGCTGCTCAACTACGCACCGGACATCGCCACCACTGAGCTGATGTGCCGCAACATCCACCAGAGCCTGAAGCCCGGCGCCGAGCTGTTCGTGCTCAACCAGTCGCCCGACTTCCGCTTCGACGGGCCGTCCCCGGAGAAGTACGGCTTCCGCAGCGAGCTCACCGGCGAGGAGGTCGAGACCGGACCACAGGTCCGGACCACGGCGCTGCTCGACCCGCCCGTCTCGTTCATCGCCAACCGTCCGCGCCGCGAGGTCTACGAGGACTGCCTGAAGGCGGCCGGATTCAGTGAGCTGACCTGGGTCCCGGTGGAGGTGTCCGAGGCCGGCGTACGCGAGTTCGGCGCGGACCACTGGGCGGACCTCTACGCCAACCCCCCGCTGGAAATGCTGCGCTGCCGCGCCTGACGACCCACCGGACATCCCGGCGACCCGACCTCCGATGCGCCCGCACCGGGGCGGGGTCGCCGACTCCGGTGCCGGCCCGGAACCAGTACGGCAACGGTCTTTGTCGTGACGGTTTGGGGATTGGCTCGGCGCGTTGTGTCGAGCATGGGCTGATAGCCCCGTTGGAGCGCGAGAACAGACGCGGCCACGCACCACCGGACACAGCCCACCCATCAGACCAAGGACCGTTGCAGTACTAGCCCCGCGGCTCTCGGGTCGCTTCGGCGCGGCGGAAGGCCTCGTCGCAGGTCCGGCCGGAGCGGGTGGCCACCAGCGAGAGGTTGTCGAGGATGCCGCCGTTGGTGAACTCCAGGCGCCAGGAGCCGCTGGTCAGCGCCACCGCCGGAACGGGCTCGCCGTGGCGGGCCGTGACCTGCCAGCCGCGTTCCTCCAGGGCGGTTTCGAGGGCCGCCAGCCGACCGTTGTCGGCGGGGCCGTCGCCCGTCCAGTCCGCGATGCAGTCGGCGAGCTCCCCTTCCTCGGTGGGGGACGCGGCGCCCGGGGTGAGCCCGGCGGCGCTGGCGGCGGCGGCGAGTTCCGCCGCGACCGTGCCGCGCGAGGGGTCTCCTCCGGGGCGGCCCGGGGCCTTCACGCCCGCGGGCTCCCGGACCCAGCCGTCCCCGCTGCCCTCCTCGGCCGAAGCCAGGACGACCCCGCCGACGGCGAGGGTGCCCGCGAGCGCCGCGACCCCTGCGGCAGCCGCCCACACGGCTCCGTCCCTGCTCCTGCTCACGTTCGTCCCCCGCACCCCTGTGGCCTGGCGCCGGGGCGTCATGCTCCGGCGGCAGGTCACAGGCTAGTACTGCAACGGTGTTCTGCGTGAGTCACCTGGTGACCCGGGCCACGAACTGCGGCGGCACCAGCCGCCGCCGCAGAACCCCGGTCCCGCCTGCCACGAACACCCGCATGACCAACACCTTCCGTTGGAGGTTGGTCTTCCCATCTCAGGCAACGTTCGCCCTGGGCGGTCTGCGACGATGGCTCCATGGACGAGGAAGTCATTCCCATTCTTCGCGTCGAGGACACTGCGGCGGCGGTCGCGTGGTACGGGCGACTGGGCTTCGCCAAGCAGTGGGAACACCGCTTCGAACCGGGACTTCCCGCGTTCGTCGAGGTCGCCCGGGGCGGGGTGCGGTTGTTCTTGTCGGAGCACAAGGGCGACGCCCGCCCCGACACGTTGGTCTACCTCCGCATGCGTGATGTCGAGGCCATCGCCTCCGAGTTCGGTGTGCAGGCGAAGGAGGCTCCGTGGGCGCGTGAGATTGAGCTGCGCGACCCCGACGGCAACCGGCTCCGGATCGGCACGCCGACGGAATGACACTTGCCTGCAGCCGCCCGCATGATCGCCCGGTTCCTGGCCACCGGCCACCGTGCACGATGGGTGGCCGGCGATGGGGTCTACGGCGGCACCCGAAACTGCGCACCGTCCTGGAGGAACGCGGCACCAGCTACGTCCTCGCGGTGGCCCGCACCCAAGAAGTCACCCCCACGCAGGAAAGTTCCGCGCGGACGTCCTGGCCAAGAAGCACCCCAAGCCCGCCTGGCAGAGGCTGTCCCGCCAGAAACGGAGCCAAAGGGCACGCTTTTACGACTGGGCTCACATCGCCCTGCTCGACCCCAGAGCTGGCCACCGCCACCTGCCGATCCGCCGCAACCACTGGCGAACTCGCCTACTACCGCTGCTACTCGCCTCAGCCGTGCCGCTGACTTCGCTGGTACGGGTCGCTGGATCAAGGTGGCGCATCGAGGAGATGCCCGGGCCGCCAAGGGCCTGGCCTGCCTCGACGGACACCAGGTCCGCCGCTACACCTCCTGGACCCGCTGGGTCGCCCTGGCCATGCTTGCTCAAGCCTTCCCGGCCGTGCTCCGCGCCGACGAAGACACCCACCGTCCTGCCCCGGACACGTGGATCCCGCTCACCTGCAACGAGATCGCCGGCCTGTTCATCGCCCTCGCCGCCGAACGCATCCACGACACGGCCCACGGCTCAGCTGGCCCCACTGGCGTCGCCGCCACCAAGCCCGATCCCGAGCCAGCCCCACTGCCGTCAATCCGCCCGCTCTGCCTGAGCACACTCGATCACGTGAGCAGGAAGCCCCAGGGGCGCGACCCCGCGTCACGGCAACGAGCGTGTGAGCCATACCACTTCACCGCTGTCGTCCGTGGAAATGTGATCACGCTCGAACCCGAGCTTTTCAAGGACACGGAACGACGGTGTGTTCCACGCGCCGACGGTCGACCAGAGCCGTTTCCGCCCGGTCGCAATAGCGGCATCGAGCACCGCGCCGGCCGCCTCGGTGGCGTAGCCACGCCCATGCGCGCGCTGGAACAACTCATAGGCGATTTCAGGCTCCTCTACGGTGGAGCGGCCGATGATCAACCCGCAATAGCCGATGAAGTCGCCTTCGTCACGGCGCTGGATGGGCAGTAGGGCGATCCCCGTTGTCGCCGTTGCGGTGAGCAGCTTCGCGATGGCTGTCCGGGTGTGCTCAACCGTGGGCGTCCCGTTGCCGCGTTCGGAGAGGAGGGCGCGGAACTCTGCGGCGTCCGACTCGGCCCACGGCCGCAGTATCAGCCGCTCGGTCTCCAGGTGGAACGACATCGTCTCGTACGTAGACATGCCCCTACTCTGCCTCACGGGTCACCAGCGGTGCCGGAGCTGTCATGTCGTCGAAGGGGTTCTGTTCCGGCGGGACGGGGTGTACGGCCGCCTCGTCCAACAGACGTCGGTGGACCTGGACGGCTCGACATCGAAGGGCGCCCGCCTGCACGCGTGGCCACTGCCGGGCTCCCGCTCCGGCGCACAGCCGTCCGACCCGGGGCTGCCTGTGTCCACCGGCGGAGGTGCCACGCGGATCTCCACCGGCCGCGACCAGCTCGGTACCGCCGCCAGAGCCGGACTCGGCTCGTGGACCACTATGCGATGCCCTGGCTGAGGTCAGGGGGCCGGCATGCGCCCGAGTCCGGCCATGTCGGGTGGCGCGGTGGCTGCGCCCCCACGGCAGGCTGCGCGTCCCGGGGGCCCTCGCCGCGCCCGTCGT
>NZ_JBSFTP010000105.1:0-20750 GCF_053591315.1 Streptomyces sp. NPDC003042 | reverse complement strand
GCGTCGACTCCCTCCTCCGCCTTGCGATCGCACGCACCAGGCCCCACCGGCCCCGCCCTTCGGGCGGCCGGAGCTACTTTGACGACACTCCCTAGCGGCCGTGACGGCCCTGCCCCAGCTACCGCTGGGAGGTGCCCTCGGTCGTCCGGCGGCGGGCCAGGGCGAAGAGCACGGCCGCCCCGACACCCAGGACACCGGCCCCGGCGATCGCGATCGCCGGGGTCGTGCCGCTGCCGCCCGTCTCCGCGAGGTTGGCGCCCTTGTCGCCCGCCGGGGACGGCGAGGAGGCCGGGGCCGAGACCGCGGACGCGGCGGTCTTGCCGTTCGTCTTCGGGTCGTTGTCCCCGTGGCCGTTGTGCTCCACCGAGGACTTGCCCGTGCCGTCGGCGATCTGCTGTCCGGTCGGTGCCTTGGGCTGTTCCGAGGGCTTCGCGCCGGGCTTCGCGGAGGCGTCGGGCCGCGTGCTGGGCTTGGCGCTCGGCGTGGTGCCCGTACCGCCGTCGTCCTTGCCGAAGACGACGTCGGAGCACGTGTAGAAGGCCTCAGGGCTGTCCGAGCGCTGCCAGATGCTGTAGATCAGGTGGCGGCCGCTCTTGTTCGGGACGGTGCCGCTGAAGACGTAGTCACCGTTCCGCATGCCCGGGTCGGTGACCTTCACGAACGGCGCGGGCTCCAGGTCCGACCACTTCAGCGGCTTCGTCGGGTCGTAGCCGTCCTTCGTCACGTACAGCTCGAAGGAGCCCTTGTGGGGGGCGGTGCCCTTGTAGCGGAAGGTGTGCGACCCGGCCGTCATCGGGCCGGCCGGCCAGTCGGCGCGGGCCAGGTCCAGCCCCTTGTACTTGCCGTTGCCCGCCGAGCACAGCTGCCCGTCCGGGATCAGGGACTTGCTCTGGCCGGCGGCGTTGGCGATGTTCACCGCGTTCCAGTCGTAGAACGCCTGCACCCCGCTCGCGGCGACGGCCGCCTTGCACGCCGCCGACTTCGGCGACTCCGGACCCTCCGCGTAACAGGCCGCCACCCGGCTGACCGGGTCCGTCATCGAACCGTGGGCGGCCGCCGGGGTGACGGCGTACGCGGCCAGCGCGAGCGGCGCGAGACCGGCGACGGCGATGCGGGTGGCGGTGCGGTGTGCGGGCATTGGGTGGAACTCCTTCGGGCGCGAGCAGGGATGCGCCAGCGGCAAGGGCGGTGCGGCGCCGCCCCCCGGCGGCGCCGTTCCCGGCCCTCCGCTGGCTCAGCCAAGCTAGCCGCCCCGACCACGGGTTCCGCCCCATCGGGGCCCCCGGAGCGGATCCTTAGGGTGCGCTTAAGGAACCACTAAGCGGGCCCACAGGCAGACCGGTCCTACGGGAGCAGCGCGGCCAGGCCGGCCGGGGTCCTGGCCTGGTCGTCCAGCGCGTCGAGCGCCCGTACGGCCTGGGCGGCGGCCTCGGGATCGGACGTGGCGAGGCCGCTCTCCGCGAACTCGTCCTCGTCCAGCCGCAGGACGGACGACCCGTCCGCGGACACCCACAGGTCGAGGTCCAGGTCCTCGACGAAGATCTCGCCATTGCGTACTACAACGGGACGTGTGACATCGCAGTACCACCCCTTGAGGACGCCTTCGCCGGTCCGCACCTCCTTGACCGCATACCAGCGCGTCCGCCAGAAGTGCTCGGTGAACACGTCACCCGGCTCGAAGCGCACGAAGCCGAAGTCCCGTACGTCCCCGGCCGCCCAGGGGGCCGTCACGGAGATCCGGTCCCCGTCGTCGGCCACCTGTGCCGCGGGATAGCGGATCTTGACGCGGCCCGCCTTGGTGAGGGTGACGGTCCATCGGGTGGTCATCGCGTTTCCCCTTGCCTCTTCAAAAAGCGCGTCTCGGTCGCGCAGACCTCGTATCCGAACCACTTGTTGACGGCGAGCATCGGCTCGTTCCCGGTGTCGTTTCCGGTGAACGCCTCGGTGTACCCGGCCGCGCGGGCCCGGTGCAGGGAGTCGGTCTTCGCCAGCTTGGCCAGCCCGCGGCCGCGGAAGGCCCGCAGGGTGCCGGTCATCGCCGACGAATAGCGGGCGACGCCGTCGGTCCGCGCGGCCGAGAAGGCGGCCACAACCCCGTCGACGAGAACGACCGTGGTCAGTTCGTGGTCGAGGGTCGGGCTGTGCCAGACACCGCTGAGCCAGTCCTCGTAGTCGTCCAGTTCCACCGGTACGTCGCCCGGTTCGTCGGCCGTCGCCTCCGCGTCGGCCTCGTACAGCGGGCGCGGGTCGGCGGCGAAGGCGCTGCCGGGACGCAGTTCCACGCCGGCGGGCAGTTCCGCCGGCGGGGGGAGCGGCGGCAGCGGGCCGGTGGCCAGGTCGAGGCGCAGGAAGTGCGCGGAGCGGCTGGGACGGTAGCCGTGCCGCTCGGCGAAGGCACGGTGGGCGGGCTCGTCCAGCACCCAGGCGTACGTGTCCACCGCGCCCGCGGCCACGAGGTACTCCTCGGCCACGCGCAGCAGGCCGGTGCCGGCGCCGAGACCCCGGTGCGCGGGGTCGACGTAGAGGTTGACGTACGCCTGACCGGGCTCGCGGCTGTCGTGAGCGAGGCCCAGCTCGGCGGTGCCGACGGCCCGGCCGTCCGCGGTCTCGGCGAGGAGGACGCGGCGGCGGGCGGCGGGACGGGCGGAGGCCAGCTCGTGCATCACGCCCGCGGCAGTGGTGATCAGGAAGGGCAGCGCCGCCCGGCGCACCCGGACGACGGAGTCCGCGTCCGGCAGGTCGGCCGGGCGGACGTCGCGGATCGATACGGTCATGCGTCCGACGCTACGGGCGGGAGTGCCGGCGCCGCCTCCGAATTACCCGGCGATGGGGGAGAATCGGCCGCGTGACCTCGACGAACCTGAAGATCACCATCGACGGCTCGACCGGCTCGGCCGCCCCGTACGAGCAGCTGCGCGCCCAGATCGCCGACCGGGCCCGGTCGGGGAAACTGCCGGCGGGCTTCAAACTGCCCACCGTGCGCGGCCTCGCGGAGGAGCTGGGGCTGGCCGCCAATACCGTCGCGAAGGCGTACCGGGCGCTGGAGGCCGACGGCGTGATCGAGACCCGGGGCCGCCACGGCACCTTCATCGCGGCGGCGGGCGAGGGCGCCTCCCGGGAGGCCGCGGCGGCGGCCCAGGCGTACGCGGAACGCGCGCACCGCCTCGGCCTGACGCGGGACCAGGCGCTGGCCGCGGCGGCGGAAGCCCTCCGGGCCCGGTACGCGGCCGGCCGGTAGCCGCCATGCCGGAGGTCACCGGTAGCCGCCATGCCGGAGGTCAGAGGTCAGAGGTCAGAGATACAGGCCCGCCTCGGCGTTGTGCGGCTGCGGCGGCAGGACCGCCGCCGGGCCCGTGCCCCGCCTGAGGGCGAAGAGCTCGGCCAGGGTGGCGCCCTCGCGGGAGACGCCCTCGTCCGTGCCGAGCCAGTCCACCGCCTCCGGGTGGGTCAGCCGGCCGACCTCGATGCGGGCCAGGCAGCGCCCCGGGCGGACCACCGCCGGATGGAGGCGTTCGAGGTCCTCGTTGGTGGTGACGCCGACCAGGACGTTGCGGCCCTGGCCCAGCAGTCCGTCCGTCAGGTTCAGCAGACGGGACAGGGCCTGGCCCGCCGTGTGGCGGGCCTCCCCGCGGATCAGCTCGTCGCAGTCCTCCAGCAGCAGCAGCCGCCAGCGGCCCTTCGCCGTGCCCTCGTCCTCGCCGATCGCGATGTCCATCAGGTAGCCCACGTCGTTGAACAGCCGCTCGGGGTCCAGGACACAGTCCACCTGACACCAGTCCCGCCAGGACCGGGCCAGCGTGCGCAGCGCCGAGGTCTTGCCCGTTCCCGGCGGCCCGTGCAGCAGGAGCAGCCGGCCCGCGATGTCGTCGGGGGTGACCTTCATCAGCCGGTCCATCGCCGCGGCCACCGGCGCGGTGTAGTTGGGCCGCACCTCGGGCCAGGTGCCCGCGGAGATCTGCCGGGTCGTGCGGTAGGGGCCGCGGCGCGGGGAGACGTACCAGAAGCCCATCGTGACGTTTTCCGGCTGGGGTTCGGGTTCGTCCTGCGCCCCGTCCGTGGCCTCTTCGAGGACCAGGGCGGCCAGTTCGTCGCTGACCGCCGTCACGGTCACGTCGGCGCCCCGGCTCCAGCGCGAGACGAGCAGCGTCCAGTCCTGGCCGGCGGCGAGCGTGGCGCTGCGGTCGCTGTCGCGCGCCGAGCGCAGCACCGTCGCCCCGGCCGGCAGCAGGGTCGCTTCCGGCTTCACCCGCTCGATCGTGACGCTCTGCGAGTACGGCTGCTCGCCGGAGGCGAACCGGCCGAGGAACAGCGCGTCGACGACATCCGATGGTGAGTCACTGTCGTCGATATTGAGCCGGATCGGCAGTGCGTCATGCGGGTCTGCTGGCATGGCGCCCATGATCCGGCACGAACTGCCCCCGTGCACGCCTGTTTCGCCGGATCGGGTGGCCGGGTTCCCTCTTCAAACACATCGCGAGTGAAGATTCCCGGCGTAACCTGCCCGGAACATTCTTGGCATGAACACTTCCAGAAACCTCCGGCTCCTTGTACCAAGAACTCAGGAGTAACCCCCCACAAGGAGCCGCACCCATGAGCATGAAGCTGTCGCGTTTCGCAGCCCTGACCTCCTCCCTGTTACTCGCCGCGGGAGCCGCCCTGTTCGGCGCGGGCCAGGCGTCCGCCGCCGCCCAGGCCGACTTCGGCTACGTCGCCCTCGGCGACTCGTACTCCTCCGGCGTCGGCGCCGGCAACTACGACAGCGGAAGCGGCAACTGCAAACGCACCACTCGGGCCTACCCGGCCCTGTGGGCCGCCGCCCACGCCCCGCAGACCTTCTCCTTCACCGCGTGCTCGGGCGCCCGTACCGGTGACGTACTGGCCAATCAGCTCGCCCCGCTGAACTCCGGCACCGACCTCGTCAGCATCACCGTCGGCGGCAACGACGCCGGATTCTCCGACGTCATGACGACCTGTGTGCTCCAGTCCGAGTCCACCTGCGTCAACCGCGTCAACCAGGCCAAGGCGTACGTCGACTCCACCCTCCCGGGCCAGCTCGACCAGGTCTACAACGCGATCGACGGCCGCGCACCGGCCGCCAAGGTGGTCGTCATCGGCTATCCCCGCTTCTACAAGCTGAACGGCACCTGCACCGCCGGTCTCACCGAGGGTGAACGCTCCGCCATCAACGGCGCGGCCGACCACCTCAACGCCGCCATCGCCAAGCGTGCCGCCGACCACGGCTTCGTCTTCGCCTCGGTCGCCGGAGCCTTCACCGGGCACGAGATCTGCTCCGGCGACGCCTGGCTGCACAGCGTCAACTGGCTCAACATCGGCGAGTCGTACCACCCCACCGCCGCCGGACAGTCCGGGGGCTACCTGCCGGTCTTCACCAGCAAGGCCTGAGCCGCGGCCTATTGAGCGGTGGCCGGGCTCGGCGGCGGCGTCGTCGTCGGGCCCGGCGAGCTCGGCGCACCAGGGGAGGAGGCCCCGCCCGTCGGGGTCTCCTTCTCGCACGTCACGGAGAACTCCAGCCAGGGCGAAGCCGTCCGCACCGGCTGCCGCACCTCCAGCCTGACGGCGTCGGCGCGCGTCGCTCCCGCCTGGTGGCCGAGTTCGGTGTGGAGCACCTGGCGGGTCTTCGGTCCCTCCGCCTCGTACGTGAGGCTCTGCCAGCCCGGCCCGGAGGCCTCGCCGCCGCGCGTGGCCCAGCGGTACTCCAGCACGGCGGGCGTACGGGCCACCTCCAGCGTGCCGGTGAAGGAGGGCGCGCCGACGGCGGGCGGCGGGCAGCTTCCGCTGTAGGTGTCGCGCAGGGCGTGGGCGTACACGGTGACGCTCTGCGCGGGCGAGGCCGAAGCGGAAGCCGTGACCGTGACCGAGACCGTGACCGAGGTCGAGGCCGACACCGACGGGGATACGGAAGGGGAGGTGGAGAGCGGTGCGGAAGGGCTCGCGGCGGGCGCCCCGGAGCCGCCCGCGCCCCGGCGGTCCTTCAGCAGCAGCCACCCCAGAGCGGCGATCGCCAGCAGGAGGAAGACGATCCCGAGGGTCAGCACCACCCCGGCTCGCCCCTGCCGCGGCGGCGGAGGCGAGGGTGGAGGCGGCCCGGCCGCCGGCATGGGCATCGGCATCGGCGGGGTCGCTCCGTACGGGCCGGCGTCCCGCTCCTGTCCGTGCCGGTGCGCGCCGACCGTCGGGGAGTGCGGACCCGACACCGGCCCGCCGGACGCCCGTACGGTCCCGCCCGCCCCGATGATCCGCAGCATCCGGGCGGCCTCGGCCGCGGGCAGCCGTACGTCCGGGTCCTTGCGCAGCAGCCCCTCCAGTACGGGCTCCAGCGGACCGGCCCGGCGCGGTGGCGGCAACTCCCCGTCCACCACGGCCTGAAGCGTGGCCAGCGGGGTGTCCTGCCGGAAGGGCGAGACGCCCTCCACGGCCGCGTACAGCATCACCCCGAGCGACCACAGGTCCGACTCCGGGCCCGGGTCGTGCCCCAACGCCCGTTCGGGAGCGAGGAATTCGGGGGAGCCGACCACCTCGCCGGTCAACGTGATCGCCGAGGAGCCCTCCAGGCTCGCGATCCCGAAGTCGCTCAGCACCACCCGTCCGTCATTGGCGATCAGTACGTTGGCGGGCTTGACGTCACGGTGGAGCACCCCCGCCTCGTGCGCCGAGCGCAGCGCCGCCAGCACCTGTTCGCCGATGTGTGCCGCCCGCTGCGGGGTCATGGGGCCCTCGCCCTCCAGCACTTCCGCCAGGGAGAGTCCGCGCACCAGCTCCATCACGATCCAGGGCCGGCCCTCCTCGCTCGCCACGTCGTACACCGTGACGACCCCGCGGTGCGAAACGCGGGCCGCGGCCCAGGCCTCGCGCTCCAGCCGCCGGTACATTCGGCCCACCTCGGCGGCGTCCATCCCGGCGGGCGCGCGCACCTCCTTGACGGCGACCTCGCGGCCCAGCACCTCGTCCCGGGCCCGCCACACGATGCCCATGCCGCCGCGGCCGAGCGGCCCGAGCAGCCGGTAGCGGCCGGCGATGACCCGCTCGGCCCCCGATTCCCCGGCCGCGTCCCCGCCCGCGTCCCGACCCACGTTCCCACTCACGCGAACCCCCCACGTACGTCACCGGGCGATCACTCCAAGTTAGCGCAGCGGGCGCCGACTGACCCCTGTCGCGACGCCGCTCTCCGCGCGGCTCCCCAAGTGGGCGCATTGATGCGGAGAGTGACGGTCGACTGCGCTGAGTAATCGTCAACTACCCGTAAACACAGGGGCAATTCACACCACCGGGATACCCGGGGGCGTCACGGGAACGATAGGGTTACCCTGCCCGGGCCGGGTGCCCTCGTACGGGTGGGGAGAGACATGGAACAGATAGCAATGCGCAGCAGGCCGCCTCGCGTGCCTGCCATTACCTGCGGCAGTGGCGCGACCAGCTCGCGCCTCGACCGCCACCTCGCCGTGCTGGGTGGACCCGCGGTCCCGCACCACGAGTCCGCCGAGGCGACGCTGCTGATGCGCGAGCTCACGTCCCGCGACCACACGCACGTCCAGCGGAGCCGGAGTGCGCGCGTCGCGCTCTTCGCACCGCTGCGCAGGCTGCGGCGCACGCTCTTCGGCAGCCGCCGCTCGTAACCCACCCCGTAGCGCGGCCGGCAGGTCCGGCCGCACCCCGGCCCTCGTCAGCATGCGGCGTTCATGGCGTTCCTCCCGGCCTCAGGCGATCACACCGTCCCGGCGCAGTGCCGTGATCCGCGCGCCCGTCATCCCCAGGGCGCGCAGCAGGGCATCGGTGTGCTCGCCGAGGGCGGGCACCGCTCCCATCCGCGGCCGCGCACTTCCCGGCAGCCCGATCGGCGGCAGGAGTGCGCGCAGCGGGCCCGCCGGTGAATCCACCTCCCGCCAGCGGTCGCGCGCCGCCAGCTGCGGATGCCCGGCCAGCTCCGCCACCGAGTTCAGCCGTGCGCAGGCGATCCCGGCCGCCTCCAGCCGGCCGAGCGCCTCGTCCGCCCCGAGCCGGCCGAGCGCCTCGGCGACCGCCGCGTCGGTCTTCTCCCGCCCCAGCGTGCGGGCCGCGTTCGTCGCGTACGCGGGATCCTCGGCCAGTTCGGGCCGTTCCAGCACCTGCCGCGCGAGGCGCTGCCACTCGCGGTCGTTCTGCACCGACAGCAGTACGCGGTCCCCGTCGGCCGTCGCGTAGGCGTCGTAGGGCGCGATCACCGTGTGCGCGAGGCCGGTGCGCGCGGGCTGCTCCCCGCCGTGCATGGTGTGGTGCAGCGGGTGCCCCATCCACTCGGCGAGCGAGTCCAGCATCGAGACCTCGACGGGGCCGCCGCGTCCGGTGGTGCCGCGGCGCAGCAGTGCGGCGAGCACCCCCGAGAAGGCGTACATGGCCGCGGCGATGTCGGCCGCCGGGATCCCAGCCTTCACGGGCCGCTCCGGGGTGCCGGTCACCGACACCAGCCCCGCCTCGCACTGCACGAGCATGTCGTAGGCCCGCTTGTGGGCGTACGGGCCCTCGGCGCCGTAGCCGGAGATGTCGACGGCGATCAGCCGGGGGTAACGGGCGCAGAGCGCGGCGGCGTCGATCCCCAGGCGGGCGGCGGCCCCGTGCGCGAGGTTCTGGACGAAGACGTCGGCGCCGTCGAGCAGGCTGTGCAGCACGTCGAGCCCGCGCGGGTCCTTCAGGTCGAGCGTGAGGGACTCCTTGCCGCGGTTCGCCCATACGAAGTGCGAGGCCAGGCCGTGGGCGGTGGTGTCGTAGGCGCGCGCGAAGTCGCCGCCGTCGGGGCGCTCGACCTTGATCACCCGGGCGCCGAGGTCGGCGAGCTGGCGGGTGGCGAAGGGGGCCGAGACGGCCTGTTCGACGGCGACGACGGTGATGTCGGCAAGGGGGAGGGGCTCGGTGTCGGTGTCCATGACACCGATGCCTATCCCGCGGGATACCGGCCTGTCACCACACTGGACGCAAGTCTTCCGTTTCGTGGGCGGTTTGTGGTCGTACGTCAGCCCTGGCCGCGCGCGAATCTGCGCGTGGCCAGCGGTACGAACAGGCCGAGGAGCAGCGCCGACCAGAGCAGCGCCCCGGCGACCGGATGCGCGGCGGGCCAGGCGGCGCCGGCCGCGGCTTCGGCCCCCGTGTTCCCGCACAGTTCCCGTACGGCGGTGGCGACCGCGCTGATCGGATTCCACTCGGCGACCGCGCGCAGCCACCCGGGCAGCCCGGCGGTCGGCAGGTAGGCGCTGGACAGCAGGGGCAGGATGAACGTGGCGCTGCCCAACTGGCCGGCGGCCTCCTCGCTCTTGCTCAGCAGTCCGAGGTACGTGCCCACCCACGCGGTGGCGAAGCGGAACAGCAGCAGCACCCCGAACGCCCCCAGGGCGCCGGGCAGCCCGTTCTCGATCCGCCAGCCCATCAGGAGCCCCACCAGCATCAGGGGCACCATCGACACCGCCGTGGTCAGCAGATCGGCGGCGGTCTGTCCCAGCGGTACGGCGGTCCGGCTCATCGGCAGCGTCCGGAAGCGGTCCATCACCCCGCGGTGGGCGTCCTGCGCGGCGGTGAACATACCCGTCATCAGGCCGTTCGCGGCGGTGGCGGCGAGCAGGCCGGGCACCAGGAACTCGCGGTACTCGGAGCCCGGCATGGCGAGCGCGCTGCCGAACACGTAGCCGAAGAACAGCAGCATGGTGATCGGCATGGTCTGGGTGAGGACCAGCAGGGCCGGGGCGTGCCGGGCCTTCTGGAGCTGGCGGGTGAGGACGGCGCCGCCGTCCGACAGCAGGGTGCTCATGCGGCGTACTCCTTGTCGGGTCCGGCCTCGCGGACCTGGGTGAGGCGCAGGAACACCTCGTCGAGGGTGGGCGGGCGCAGGCTCGCGTCGGTGACCGGGACCCCGGCCGCGTCGAGTTCGCGGATGACGCGGGGCAGCGTCAGCCCGGCGTCGAGCACGGTCACGCCCACGGTGAGCCGCACCTCGTCGAGGGCGGGCCTGCCGCCGGTGAGCTGGTCGAGTACGACGGCCGCGCCCGCGAGGGCGTCGCGGGCGGCGACGGTGACCTCGGCGTAGGAGCCGATGCGGCCCTTGAGTTCGGCCGGGGTGCCGGTGGCGATGGCCCGCCCCTGGTCGACGACCACGATGTCGTCGGCGAGCCGGTCCGCCTCCTCCAGGTACTGGGTGGTGAGCAGCACGGTGGTGCCCTCGTCGGCGAGGGCGCGCACGGCCGCCCAGATCTGCTCGCGCGCCGCCGGGTCCAGGCCGGTCGTGGGCTCGTCCAGGAACAGCACCTGGGGTCGTGTGATCAGTCCGGCGGCCAGGTCGAGGCGCCGGCGCATGCCACCGGACCAGGTCGAGGCCACCCGGTCGGCGGCCTCGGCCAGCCCGAAGCGCTCCAGCAGTTCGTCGGCTCGGGCCCGCCCCGCCGGGCCGCGCAGTCCCGTGAGGCGGGCGAAGAGCCGGAGGTTCTCGCGGCCGGTCAGGTCCCCGTCGACGGAGGCGTACTGGCCGGTGACCCCGATGGCGCGGCGCACGGTGGCCGGATCGCGGGTCACGTCGTGTCCGGCGACCAGGGCGCGGCCGCCGGTGGGCGTGGTGAGGGTGGTCAGGACCCGTACGGCGGTGGTCTTGCCCGCGCCGTTGGGGCCGAGGAGGCCGCAGACGGCGCCCTCGGGCACGGCGAGGTCGAGGCCGCGCAGGGCGTGTACCTCCCCGTACTCCTTCTCCAGACCCTCACTAAGTACAGCGTACGTAGTTGTCATGTGCGGCACCCTACATGACTACGTACGGCGTACGTAACTAAGATGGTGGCGAGACGACGAGGTGATCCGAGCGATGACAACCGGCGGGCGACCCGCTGAACCCGAAGTGATCTGGACCCGCCCCCAGCGGGCCGGGCGCGGGCCACGGCCCGCGCACAGCCGCGACTCGATCGCGGCCGAGGCCGTGCGCATCGCCGACGCGGAGGGCGTCGAGGCCGTCTCCATGCGGCGCGTGGCGGCGGGAATCGGTGCCGGGACCATGTCCCTGTACAACTACGTCCCGCGCAAGGAGGACCTCTACGAGCTGATGGTCGACGCCGTCAGCGGCGAGTACGACCTCACGCCGCCGACCGGCGACTGGCGGGCCGACCTGCTCGCGCTGGCCCGCCGGACGCGGGAGCTGATGCACCGCCACCCCTGGCTGCCCCGCCTGCTGAGCCCGGTCTACGGCTTCGGCCCGAACGCCCTGCGCTACCTGGAGCACAGCCTGGCCCTCTTGGAGCCGCTGGAGGTCGCGGACAGCGAGAAGCTGGAGCTGATCGCGGCCGTCAACGGCTCGGTGGCGGCGTTCGTCGCGGGCGAACTGGCCCTGGCCGAACGGGCCAGGTCCCTGCCCTGGAGCGAGGCCGCCGAACAGGGCGTACGGACGGCCTGGCTCGGCTCGCGGCTGGCGACGGGGCAGTACCCGCGCCTCGCGGCGGCGCTCACCCCCGGCGATCCGGTCCCCGGCGCGGGGCTGGACATGGACGCGGTGTTCGACCGGTCGCTGTCGCGGCTGCTGGGGGCGTGGGGTTCGTAGGGACCGGGCCTAGAGCAGGGCGAACTGGCCGCCCGGACCCTCCTCCCGGTGGTCCAGTACGGATGCGGGCCGCCGGGTCCAGCGCGGCGGCGGAAGCACCCCGGCGGCGGCCAGCTCGGCGGCCGGCAGCAGCGGCCCGGGCGTGAACGCCGTCCGCTCCGGGGTCAGGTCGGCCAGCAGCGCCAGGGTCGTCACCAGGGCGAGCAGCTGCGAGGTCCAGGCCTGCGGCCACTCGCCGGGCCCGATCGCCTCCAGCCCCGCGGCCCGCGGATCGCGGTGCGCCGCCCGGGCGGCGAACCAGGCCTCCAGTACCCGCGCGCCCCGCGCCTCGTAGGCCCAGGCGCCCGGCGGGACGGGGGAGAGCACCCCGTCCCCGAGGGTCAGGGTCTCGCTCTCCGGGTCGTACGAGAGCCCGTGCGGCCAGGCCGTGACCGCCGAGCGGACGTACGGCCGCCGCCCGCCCGGCAGCCGGGGCGGCTCCCCGCCGCGCGCCCCGCCCAGCTGGACCGTCAGCATCCGGTGGCCCAGCCGCAGCCCGGCCCGCCAGTGTTCCGGGTCGGCGGCGAGCGGGACCTCGTGGCCCCGGGGTCCGGGCCTGCCCGCGGTGAGGATCCAGCACAGCAGGTCCTCGGGGGTGACCCGGGCCCCGTACCGCGCGCCCAGCAGGGCGAGCAGGCCCGGTGCGACGTTGGGCTCGGCTCCGCCCGGACGCCGGTGCAGCGGGCGGATCCTGCCGAGCCGGCCGGCCGGGAGGTGGGCCGTGACCAGCGGGCCGGGGGCCTCCACCAGGAACAGCTGCCGCGTGTCCCGGACCCGCCACAGCTCCGGCCGGGCCGCGTCGATGAGCCGCTGGTCGGGCAGCAGCCACTGCTCGTCGAAGGGGGCGTGGAGCACCCGTACGGGGTCCGGGAAGGGGCCGGGCGCATCGGCGAACCGGGCCGTGGCGCCGCGCTGCCCCGGCAGGGCGGCGGCGCCGGACGTGGGGGTGCGGGCCCGGGTGGGGCGGAACAGCCGCTCCCGCTCGGACCCTCCGGCGCCGGTCAGCGCCGTCCAGCGGGCGCGCAGGGTGGCGGCATCGGGCGCCGCGACCCAGTCCCGGCCGAGGCGCAGGCCGCCCACGGCCCAGGGCATGAGATCGTCCAGCAGCGGGTCCGGCGACGGTACATCAGCGCTCACCCGGCAGATGGTAGCGACGGGTCGCCGGGGCCGGGCCGGGTCCCGGCCGAAGCGTTACGCTCCTTATGTACGCATTCACGCGGTATGTACCCGTACCGACCGAGGAGCGGGCCATGAGTCAGTACGACGAGTACTCGACGCCGTCGCAGGCCGAGGGCGAGCGGCTCGAAGAGGACATGGACGAGAAGCAGAAGCAGCAGCGGCACCCCCAGACGGCGCGCACCACCCCCTCGCAGGCGGAGGGCGAGCGCATCGCGGAGGAGGAGCAGCGCAAGAAGAAGTAGGACGAGGCCGGACGCGGGTTCAGGGTGCGTCGACGGTCACCGTGAAGGAGAACCGGTCACCGCGGTAGCGGATCCGGGCCACATCGACCACCCGCCCGTCCACGTCGTACGTCACGCCCGTGTAGTGCAGGATCGGGCTCAGCAGCGGAACCTGGAGCAGCTCGGCCGTCACCGGGTCGGCGAGCCGCGCCTCGACCGTGTCCGTGATCCGGCTGATCCGTACGCCGACCACGTCACGCAGCACCTTGGTCATCGGCCAGCGCACCAGATCGTCGAGGTCCACCGCCTCGGCGAGCTCCGGGCGCACCGCGTTCTCCGCCCAGTTCGTGGGCTCGCCGCTCTCGCCGTCGTGGCGCAGCCTGCGGTACGTGACCACCTCGGCCGTGTCCGGGAAGTGCTCCAGCAGCTCCCCGGACACCGGCGTCCGTTCCCGGCCGAGAATCGTCGTACGCTCACCCGACTGCTGGGCCACGATCGCGTCCACCGAACCCAGCAGCCGCACCGGGGCCCCGCGCCGCGCGCCCGGCTCGATGAAGGTGCCGCGCCGCCGGTGCCGGCTGATCAGGCCCTCGGCCTCCAGTTCCTTCAGGGCCTGGCGCATCGTCAGCACGCTCACCCCGTAGTGCTCCGCGAGCTGCTCCTCGGTCGGCAGGCGCAGCGAGGCGTCCGGCGTGCGCCCGAGTATCGAGGCGCGCAACGACTGGGACACCTGGTACCAGAGCGGCAGCTTCCGGTTCAGGACCAGGGAGTCGGGGGCGAAGGCGGTCACGGGTGGTTCTCCGTACGGCTGGCCGGCAGGGCTTCGAGGGTGGCGCGGGGTGGGGTCGCGGGGCGGGGTCGCGGGGTGGGGTCAGGCGCGGAAGTGCCGCTGGAGACCCTGCCACACGTCGTCGTATCCGCGCTGCAGATGATCGGCGTCAGCCGCCTGGGAGGTGGCGGTGATCGGCCAGCGGGTCTCGAACATGAAGGCCAGGCCGCCCTCGATCTTCTGCGGCTTCAGCTCCGCGGCGCTCGCCCGGTCGAAGGTCTCCCGGTCCGGGCCGTGGGCGGACATCATGTTGTGCAGCGAGCCGCCGCCGGGCACGAAGCCTTCGGCCTTGGCATCGTAGGCGCCCTCGATCAGGCCCATGTACTCACTCATGACGTTCCGGTGGAAGTACGGCGGGCGGAAGGTGTCCTCGCCGACCAGCCAGCGCGGGGCGAAGACGACGAAGTCCACGCCCGCGAGCCCCGGGGTGTCGGAGGGCGAGGTCAGCACCGTGAAGATCGACGGGTCGGGGTGGTCGAAGCTGATCGAGCCCAGGACGTTGAAGCGGCGCAGGTCGTAGACGTACGGGACGTGCGTGCCGTGCCAGGCCACCACATCGAGCGGGGAGTGGTCGTAGGTCGCGGACCAGAGGTTGCCGCAGAACTTGTTGACCACCTCGGTCGGGCGCTCACTGTCCTCGTACGCGGCGACCGGGGCCCGGAAGTCGCGCGCGGCGGCGAGACCGTTGGCGCCGATCGGGCCGAGGTCCGGCAGCTCGAAGGGCTGACCGTAGTTCTCGCAGACGTAGCCGCGCGCGGCCCCTTCGCCGGTGTCCAGCGGCTCGACGCGGAAGCGCACCCCGCGCGGGATCAGCGCCACCTCGCCCGGACCGGCGCTCAGCAGGCCGAGCTCGGTGCGCAGCAGCAGGCCGCCGCGCTCCGGGACGATCAGCAGCTCGCCGTCGGAGTCGCTGAACACGCGGTCCGTCATCGGGGTGTTGGCGGCGTAGAGGTGGATGGCCATGCCGGTGCGCTGGGTGGCGTCGCCGTTGCCGCCCAGGGTCCAGAGGCCGGCCAGGAAGTCGGTGCCGGGGGCCGGGTCGGGCAGCGGGTTCCAGCGCAGCCGGTTGGGGTCCGGGGGTACCTCGGTGAAGGGCGCCGTGCGCAGGGCGCCGTTGTCGACGCGGGTGAAGGGCGGGTGCGCGGCCGAGGGGCGGATCCGGTAGAGCCAGGAGCGGCGGTTGTGGGAGCGCGGCTCGGTGAAGGCACTGCCGCTGAGCTGCTCGGCGTAGAGGCCGAGTGCGGCGCGCTGGGGTGAGTTCCGGCCGAGTGGCAGTGCTCCTGGAACGGCTTGCGAGCTGTGCTCGTTTCCGAAGCCGGTGAGGTACTCCAGCGCCTGCGCCGTCTTCCTGGCCTGCTCACTCATGGCCTGCTCACTCATGGGCTGCTCCACTCCTCGAAGGAATCCTATGGCTGACAGTAGGATTCCGTGGCCCTCGCGTCAACGGCGGCTCGTGGCCGAACGGGGCGTGGAGGCTTCATCGGTCGGATTCGCGCAGAGGGGGATCCCAAAAGATGAACATTGCTCTACTCTCTCGCGCATGTCGTGGACCCGCAGGTTCCCTGCCGTGCCGGCGGCGCTCCTCGCCGCCCTCCTCGCCTTCCTGTCCCTCCTCGCCGCCGCGCCCGCCGCCCGCGCCCACGAGGAGCGCCCCGTCACCTTCCCCGACGGCACCGGATCCGTACCGCAGTACCGCGCGACCGAGCCCGACCTGCTCGTCTGCAAGACCGACAGAGCGGCCTTCGAACGCCGCGTATCCGCCTTCCCCACGGAACTCAAGCAGCGCAACCTCGCCCTCTACGAGCGCTGCGAGACCAGCGGCTACCGCCACCTCCAGCAGGCCGTCGACGCCGTCGACCGGCCGGGCATGAACATCGCGATCCTCCCCGGCCTCTACGAGGAGGAGCCCTCGCTCGCCCCGCCGACGGGGGAGTGCACCGAACTCAAGGCCCCCAACTCCTCACTCGGCTACCAGATCCTGTCCTACGAGCAACAGGTCCGCTGCCGGCACAACCAGAACCTCGTCGCGATCCTCGGCAAGACGAACCTGCAGGTCGAGGGCACCGGCGCCGCCCGCACGGACGTCGTCATCGACGCCAAGTACCAAAAACTCAACGGCATCCGCGCCGATCAGTCCAACGGCGTCTACTTCCGCAACTTCACGGCGCAGCGCACCACCTTCAACTCGCTGTACGTCCTCGCGGGCGACGGCTTTGTCATCGACGACGTACTGACCCGCTGGAACGACGAATACGGCTTCCTCACCTTCGCCAGCGACCACGGGCTCTACAAGAACTGCGAGTCCTACGGCAACGGCGACTCCGGCATCTACCCCGGCAGCGCCTCCAACATCAACGAGGGCCGCGGCTACGACGTGCCCCGCTACTCCATCGAGATCACAGGCTGCCGCAGCCATCACAACATGGTCGGCTACTCCGGCACCGCGGGTGACTCGGTGTGGGTGCACGACAACGAGTTCGACCAGAACATGGGCGGCGCCTCGATGGACAGCGCCTTCCCCGGACACCCCGGACTCCCGCAGAACCACGCCAAGTTCGAGCGGAACCTGATCCACGACAACAACCAGGACTACTACGGCTTCGTCGCCGACGGCACCTGCGCCAAACCGCCCGTCGAGCGCGGCTACGAGCGGGGAGTGGTCTGCCCGCAGATCTCCATGCCCCCCGGCACCGGCATCATCACCGCGGGCGGCAACTGGAACCTCTACGAGAACAACTGGGTGTACGGGCACCGGCGCGCGGGCTTCTTCCTCAGCGCGGTCCCGGCCTTCATCCGCGGCGAGGAGAAGTGGTCGAAGCAGGCCGACACCTCCCACCACAACCGCTACGCGGGCAACATCCTCGGCAAGGACCAGGCAGGCGCCTCCCGGCCCAACGGCTCGGACGTCTGGTGGGACGGCCAGGGCAGGGGGAACTGCTGGCAGGACGGACCCGACGGCTCGACCCCCGGCACCCTGCCGCAGTGCGGGACCGCGCGCGGCGACGTCACCGGCGCCTCGGCCCGCCTGGTGGGCGAGCCGGTGAAGCTCACGCAGCTGCTGGTCTGCGCGGACTACAGCGTCCAGGCCCGCAAGCTCCCGGCGGGCTGCGACTGGTACGGCGCCCGGGGCCTGGAGCGGGTGGAGACCCAGATCGCGCTGGCGGTGGCGGCGGTACTGCTGCTCGTCGGCGGGGTGCTGTGGTGGCGCAGGCTGCGCCACTCCCGGCTGGGCACGGTGGCAACCCTGCTGGGCCTGGCCGGCCTGGCCCTGGACGTGGCCGGCTCCACGATGCCCCTCGTGGACACCTTCGTCCCGGCGCTCGCCCTGCTCCTGCTCGGCCTCTGGTGGACCGGCGCGGGGCTGGTCCTGCGGGCGGAACGCCCCTGGCTGGCGCGCCTCACCCTGCTCCTGGGGGCCCTGACGCTGCTGGACGCCTTCGACAAGGCCGTCCTGATGATCCCCTGGATCCCGCTGAGCCCCGCCTGGGTACGGGCCCTGGTCGTGGTGGTGTGGACGCTGTGGGCCGTCGTCGCAGCGGCCCGACCCGGCCCCGCCACCCCGGCCCGCCCCTTCGGCCCCGACGACGACCCGGCGGGCGACCGTGCCCCCGTCCCGGCGGGCCCCTCCCCGTCCCTGAGCGTGGCGGCCACGCCCGACCACCCCGCAGCGGGATCCGCCTCATGACGCCCCCGCCCGCCCCGGCGGTGGCCCGTCCCCCCACCGGAGGTGCGCGGTGACCGTTCTCCCTGAGGACCGCATCCGGTGCGACGCCTGCGGGGCACCCACCCGCGCCGCCCGACCGCCCCGCCGGACCGCCCGCACCGCGGCCCTAGTGGCCCTTCTCCTGCTGCTCGCGGGCGGGGCGGCGACCGGCTGCGGCGGCCGGGCCACCACCCACCACAAGCCCGGCACCACCCACGAACAGGCCTCCGGCGCGGTGGGCACCCTGCTGGCGGCCCAGGACGGCAGCGGTCACCACCTGCGCGAGGTCCCGGCCCGGGGCGCGCCGGAGGTGCGGCTCACCGCCCGCCCCGACTCCGAGGACGGCTGGAACCTCCAGCTGGCCGTGACCAACTTCCGCTTCACCCCCGACAGCACCGGCGGCGCCGCGCTCCCGGGCGCCGGCCACGCCCACCTGGAGCTGGACGGCCGCAAGCTGGCCCGGGTGTACGGCACCTGGTTCCACCTGCCCGCGGCGCAGGTACCGGAGGGCGCGCACACCCTGACCGTCCGCCTCTACGCGGACGACCACACCGCCTGGGCCGTCACCGGCAAGCCGGTCGAGGCGGGCATCCCGCTGTCGGCCGGCCCCCCGGGGCAGGCCGCCCACAGCCACCCCGCCCCCACCCCGACGGGCAACACGGCGTCACCCCCGACAACCCCGACACCGCCGGGAGCCCCGCACGCCGACCGGACCGTCACCCTCGCCGTCCGGGACGGCAAGGTGGTGCCGGCCCCCGGCCGCACCGAGGTCAAGCGCGGCGAGCGGGTCGCCCTGCGCGTCACCAGCGACCGGCCGGACACCCTGCACGTCCACGGCTACGACAAGGAACTCGCCCTGGCCGCGGGCCAGGAGGCCACCCTGGTCCTGACCGCGGACCGCACCGGCCTCTTCGAGGTCGAGACCCACGAGTCCCGCCTCGTCCTGACCCAGCTCCTCGTACGGTGACCCCCGGCGCAGGTACGGCGGCCCTGCGCCAGGTGGCCGCCGGCGGGACGGGGCCGGGCCCGGGGCCCGGCCAGGGCGTGGTCCTTCACCCGCCCGACCCGGCGACCCTGCTCGCGCACGGGATCGGTTCCCAGCACGATCTGCCGATCTCTCCCTTCTACGCCTTCGCCGGAGCCTTCACCGCACTGTTCCTCTCCTTTCTGACACTCGGCCTGCTCTGGTCCGTCTCCCGCTTCCGCGGCGACCGCTCCGGTCTGGCCCTTCCCGCCGGGCTCCAGCGGGTGGCCGACGCGCCGGCCACCCGCACCGCCCTGCGCGGGCTCGGCCTCGCCGCAGCCCTCGCCGTACTCCTCCACCTCCTCCTCGGTCCCGACGATCCCGCCCGCAATCCCGCTCCGGGAGCCGTCTACGTCCTGCTGTGGGTCGGACTCGTCCCCGCCTCCCTCCTCCTCGGCCCCGTCTGGCGCCTGCTCAACCCGCTGCGCACCCTGCACCGCCTGCTCACCCTCGCCGGAGCCCGTGCCCGGGGCCGCCGACCCGGGCCCGGCCGCCCCCTGCCCGCCCGGGTCGGCCAATGGCCCGCCGCCGTCGGGCTGTTCGGCTTCACCTGGCTCGAACTCGTCGCACCTGATCCCGCATCCACCACCACCCTCCTCATCGCCCTCGCCCTCTACGCCACCGCGCACCTGCTCCTCGCCGCCCGCTTCGGCGAGCGCTGGTTCACCGACGCGGACGCCTTCGAGGCCTACTCCGACCTCCTGGCCCGGCTGTCGCCGCTCGGCCGCCGCAGCGACGGCCGCCTGGTTCTTCGTAACCCCTTCCACGGACTCGACGCGACGCCCGAGCGGCCCGGACTCGTCGCCACCGTCTGCGTCCTTCTCGGCTCCACCGCCTACGACGGCTATGCGGACGACCCCTCCTGGATCAACGCCATTCAGACCTCCCCCCTCGGCCGCACCCCCACGGCCACGCTCGGACTGCTCGGTTCCATCGCCCTCGTCGCCACCCTCTACTGCCTGTGCGCGGCAGCCACCCGCCTCGTCAGCGGCCCGCACCCCGGCCCCCTGACCGCCTTCGCGCACTCACTCGTACCGATCGCACTCGGTTATCTCATCGCCCACTACTTCTCCCTCCTCGTCACCGAAGGACCACGCACAGTAAGCATGGCAGTGGGCACTGACAACGGGTCCGAGCCCAGTCCTCCCTTGGGTTCCGGCGGTCTCGCCGCCCTTCAGGTCATCGCCGTCGTATCGGGTCACGTACTGGGTGTGATCGCCGCCCACGACCGTTCCGTACGCCTCTTCCCGCCCGCCAAGGCCGTTGCCGGGCAACTGCCGCTGCTGGCCCTGATGATCACGTACACGATCGGCGGGCTCGTCCTGCTGCTCAACTGAACCGCCGACCCCGGACCGCCGGACCGAGAAGCCAGGAGGGGCATCATGGACCTCGTGCCTCCCGCCCACTCCCTGCGCCGGACCCCCGTCCAGCAGCGCAGCGCCGACCGCCTCGCCCGGATCCTCGACGCCTGCGCCGAACTCCTCGACGAGACCGGGTACGAGAACCTCAGCACCCGGGCCGTCGCCCTGCGCGCCGGGGTGCCCATCGGCTCGGTCTACCGTTTCTTCGGCAACAAGCGGGCCATGGCCACGGCCCTGGCCCACCGCAATCTCGACCGCTACGCCGACGGAATCCAGGAGCGGCTCGCCATCCTGCCCGCCACCCACTGGCGGCCCGTCGTGGACGCCGTCCTGGACGAATACCTGGCCATGAAGCGCAGCGTCCCCGGCTTCGCCCTCGTCGACTTCGGAGTGCCCGCGCCCGCCGAGGGACCGGCCGCCGACCCCAACCACCTGGTCGCCACGCGCCTGGCCGAACTCCTCTGCGCGCACCTCGGCCTCACACCCGATGCCACGCTCGGGCGGGCGGTCCTGGTGGCCGTCGAGGCGACCGACGCGCTGGTCCAGCTGGCCTTCCGGGCCGACCCCGCCGGGGATCCCGACATCGTCGCCGAGACCCGGGCGATGATGCACGCGTACCTCGCGCGCGTCCTGGACTGACCGGGCGGCGCCCCTCGCCCGGCCCCGGCGCCTCCGGGCGGCCCCGGCGCCGACCGCCGTCTGCCGCAGACCCCTCCCCAGCCTCCCTACCGGTCGGTATGCTCGGTGCGCCCGCGTGCCCGTGCCGCGTCGTGCGCATCTACCGCGACAGCCTCGGCCACTGGTACGCCTCGTTCGTCGTGGAGACCGAGACGCGGC
>NZ_JBSFTP010000104.1:0-21428 GCF_053591315.1 Streptomyces sp. NPDC003042 | reverse complement strand
TTTTTCCCCAACCCCCCCCTCTCCCTATTTTTCAGGTGTACACCCCCCTGCACCCCCGCCCCCCGCTCCCCCCGCCCGGGCTCGGCCTTATCTAACTCCCCGATCCGCTGCTGCACGCCCACCACGACCTCGGGCCGCTGTGGCGCCACCTGCGCGCCGAGGCGCCGGTGTACTGGCAGCCCGAGAGCAAGAGCGGCCCCGGCTTCTGGGTGGTGTCCGCTCACGCCGACGTCGTGTCGGTGCTGAACGACGGCGAGACCTACACCTCGGAGCGGGGCAACGTACTGGACACCCTGCTGTCCGGGGGCGACTCGGCGGCGGGCAAGATGCTGGCCGTCACCGACGGCCGGCCGCACAAGGCGCTGCGCAGCGCCCTGCTGAAGCCCTTCTCGCCCCGCTCCCTCGACGTCGTCGTCGAGAGCGTGCGGCGCGGGACCCGGCGGCTGGTGGCGGAGGCGGTGGAGCGGGGTGAGGTGGACTTCGCCGCGGACGTCGCCGCGCACATCCCGCTCGCGGCGATCTGCGACCTGCTCGGCGTGCCGGCCTCCGACCGGCAGCACATCATCGACCTCACGTCCTCGGCGCTGTCCACGGCGGACGGCATCCCCGACGAGGAGGCCACCTGGTCGTCACGCAACGGGCTGCTGCTCTACTTCTCGGAGCTGGCCGCCTCGCGCCACCAGAAGCCGTACGACGACGTGGTCAGCCTCCTGGTGACCAAGGAGATCGACGGGCGGCCGCTGACGCACGAGGAGATCGTCTTCAACTGCTACAGCATCATCATGGGCGGCCACGAGACGACCCGCTTCTCGATGGTCGGCGGTCTGCAGGCGCTGATGGAACGGCCCGAGCAGTGGAAGGCCCTCAAGTCCGGTGAGGTGAGCACCTCTTCGGCGGTGGAGGAGGTACTGCGCTGGACGTCCCCGGCGCTGCACAGCGGCCGGACCGCGACCCAGGACGTCTTCCTCGGCGACCAGTTCGTGGAGGCCGGCGACATCGTCATCACCTGGCTGGCCTCCGCGAACCGCGATGAGCGGGTCTTCGACCGGCCCGACGACTTCGACCTGTCGCGCAGCCCCAACAAGCACCTGTCGTTCGCCCACGGGGCGCACTTCTGCCTCGGCGCGTTCCTGGCCCGCGCGGAGCTGACGGCCCTCCTGGAGAGCCTGCGCGAGCTGGTCGCCGCGGCCGAGCCGACGGGCGCCCCGCGTTACGTGTACTCCAACTTCCTGAGCGGGCTGTCAGCCCAGCCGGTGTCCCTCACCGCCGAACGCGTGGAACGCGCCGACCTCGGCTAGCGCCTCGACCACGGCCGTCAGCGCCGCCTCCGGGCGCGACTGCGGGAAGGAGTGCCCTCCCGGCAGCACCCGCATCCGGTAGGCGGCCGAGGTGTACGGCGCCCACGCCTCGACCTGGGCCAGGGTGGACACGTCGTCCTGGGCTCCGGCGAAGGCGAACAGCGGGCAGCCCACGGCGGCCGGCTCCGGCAGCAGGTAGCGCTCGGCCAGCATGAGGTCGCTGCGCACCGGGAGCAGCAGGTCCGTCAGGAAGTCGGGGAATTCCAGCAGTTCGGCGGGCAGTCCGCCGTTGCGCCACATCCAGGCGATCAGCTGCTCGTCGTCGCCGTCCGCGATGCCGGTCCGGCCGAGCGGCAGGTGCGGCGCGCGTGACCCCGAGGCCACCAGGACGCTCGGCGCCCGCAGCCCGTCCTCCCGCTCGATGCGGCGCGTCAGCTCGTACGCCAGGACCGCGCCGAAGCTGTGGCCGAAGAGTGCGTACGGCATGGTCAGCTCGGGGCGCAGGCCGTCGAGCAGTTCCTCGACCAGCGGCTCCAGTGCCTGCGGCACCGGTTCGCCGATCCGGGATCCGCGGCCCGGCAGCTCCACCGGCGCCAGCTCGATGCCCTCGGGGACGTAAGGCCGCCAGGCCGCGAAGGATCCCGCGCCGCCGCCCGCGTGCGGCAGGCAGATCAGCTTCATGCGGGGGTGTCCGACGGTGTACCGGGCGCTCACCCAGTCGGTTCCCGGCGTGCGTGCTTCGGTTGCTCTCATGGCGGTCAGCCTCACCGCTGCCTCCAGTTCGCGGCCAGGCAGTGCGGCGGCAACTTGAGCGGAACCACGGTCGGGGGAAGCGGAGTTGCCGTGTGCTTGCCGGGCCCGTTGCCTGGGCCCGGCGACCCGGCCCGTCCTACCGTCGACGGCATGACTCAGACCCCTGCCGCCATCGGCATCGAAGCCGTCTCTCCCGTGGTGAG
The DNA here is from genome assembly GCF_053591315.1 of Streptomyces sp. NPDC003042. Lineage (NCBI taxonomy): Bacteria > Bacillati > Actinomycetota > Actinomycetes > Kitasatosporales > Streptomycetaceae > Streptomyces > Streptomyces sp. NPDC003042. The sequence goes on along the minus strand of NZ_JBSFTP010000104.1, from coordinate 19,174 downwards.
CGGACTGGTGCGGCTGATCGCACCGCGCAAGCTCGACCGGATCGAGGCGGACCACCGTCTCGTCGGCGACCTCGGCTTCCACTCCCTCGTGCTCGCGGAACTCGGCTACAACCTGGAGGAGCTGTACGACCTCCGGTCACTGAACCCCGAGGAGGCCATGAAGCTGGAGCGCGTCAGCGACGTCGTCGCGCTGGTGTGCACCGAGGTCGCCGAGGGCCGGGCGGCGCTCCCCGAGGCTGACGTCGTCGATTCCATCTTCGCCCGCTACGGCTACGACGGTCCCGCCGTATGACGGGCCGCGCGTTCGACCGCCCGGCCTACGAACTGGCCGCGGACCTGGACCGGGCTCTCGGCGACCCGGCCGCGCCGTCCGGCCCGTTCAGCTACGCCGAGATGGTCGCGCACGAGGAGAACGGCGCCCTGCCGCCGGGTGCGGTCGACCTCATCCGCTCGTGGGGGTTCGCCCAGTACCTGGTGCCCGAGGAGTTCGGCGGTCGCCTGCGGAACCTGGAACAGCTCTTCCTGCTGACCCGTTCGCTGTCGCGCCGCAACCTGACCGTCGCGGTGATGTTCGGCTCCGCGATCCTCGGCGCCAACCCGGTGTGGCTGTGGGGCGACGAGGAGCAGCGCGAGAAGGTCGCGCGGGGCATCCTCGACGGGGACCTCGCCTGCTTCGCGGTGTCCGAACCGGACCACGGCAGCGACCTCGGCACCAACGAGACGGCTGCCGCGGCAGACGGTGACGGCTTCGTCCTGACCGGCGAGAAGTGGCCCGTCGGCAACGCCACGCGGGGCCGCTTCGTCACGGTCTACGCCGCCGTCGAGGGCGCCGGCTCCTCGCTGCTGCTGCTCGACAAGGACCAGCTGGACGAGGGGAGCTGGGACAACCACCCCTTCGTACGGACGGTGGGTCTGCGCGGTCACGACCTCAGCGGGATCACCTTCCGGGACACCAAGGTGCCCGCCGGGGCCCTGCTCGGCCGCCCCGGGGCGGGCCTGGTCGAGATCCTCCAGGTCCTGCAGATCACGCGCACGGCGATCGGCGGGCTGTCGCTCGGCACCATGGACTCGGTGCTGCGGATCGCCCTGCGCCACGCGCGGGAACGGGTGCTGTACGGGCAGGAGATCTACCGGATCCCCGTCATCCGGCGGCACCTGGTGAACGCGCACCTCGACCTGCTGATCGCCGAGTGCACGGCGCTGCCGGTGGCGCGCTCGCTCTCGGTCGTGCCGTCCCGGCTCAGCCTGTGGTCCTCCGTGGTCAAGTACCTCGTCCCGACGCTCGGCGAGGAGGTCGTGCAGGAGGCCGCCCGGGTCCTGGGCGCTCGCGGCTACCTGCGCGAGGGCGTGGCCTCGGGTGCCTTCCAGAAGCTCCAGCGCGACCACGCGATCGCGAGCATCTTCGAGGGCACCACCCACGTCAACCTGCATAGCGTGGCCTCGCAGCTGCCGGCCGTGGCCCGGGTGGCCGACCGTCCGGCTCCCGGCGGCGAGGACGTGCTGCGCCGGCTCTTCGACTGGTCCGAGGAAGCCCCGATCTGGCATCCCTCGGGGCGGGCGCTGCGGCTGACCAACGCCACCGAGGACGAGATCACCCGGGGCTGGACCCCGGCCGTGGAAGAGACCCTGCGCATCGCGGAGCGCGAGCTCGCGGCGCCCGAGGCCGCCGCGCTGGCGAAGGTCCTCGGCGAGCTCTCCGCACGCCGGACGGCTTTCTACACCCGGATCGCCGCCGGCTCGCTCGACGCGGCGACGACCGAGGGGCAGGACCGGGCGGCAGAGCACTGCGTCCACCACGCGGCCGCCTCCTGCCTCTACACCTGGCTGTACTCCTTCGCCGAGGAGCGCTCCGCGCCCGGCGGCACCGGCTGGCTGGTGCTCGTACTCCAGCGGCTGCTGCGGCGGCTGGATCCGGCGGCGGCTCTGGAGGAGAGCTTCCTGCCGTGGCTGGAGGAGCGGATGCTGGAATGCCTCGACGGCCCGGAGCACTTCTCGCTCCGAGCCGTCAAGGAAGCCGCCGGGGCGGGCGGCGCCTGAGACCGTCTGGGGTCCCGCGTCCCCCTCACATGGCGGGACCCCAGGCACTGCCCGCGAGTGCGGGCAGGAAGCGCTCGTCATCGGCCGGCCGGTCGGCGCCCCCGCTGCGGGGCCGGTGCGCCTGGACGAGCATGCAGTGCCGTACGAGCGAGGGCACGCGGTACTTGTACTGCTGTACCCGCTCGATCTGGACCAGCGAGGCGTCCGCGAGTTCTGCCAGCAGGTGGGCGACCCACGCCGCGCCGGAACGTCCGCCCTGTTGCACCGTCAGTACGTCGTCCAGGGAGAACGTGCCCGGCATCCGGGCCAGTTCGTGCAGCAGCGCGCGGTGCGGCGGGGGGAGCAGTTCGTAGCTCCACTGCACGCTCCCCGACAGCGTGCGGTGCCGGGACAGGTCGCCCGCGTCGACCTGGCCGATGAGGTGGAAGAGCGTGGCGTCGTGGAGGAGCGAGCTGAGCGGCAGGGACCTCAGCCGCTGGGCGGCTATCTCGATGGCCAGCGGTACGCCGTCGAGGAGTCGGCACAGCCGGTTGACCAGCGGCAGGTGGTTGCCCAGGTCGAGCGTGGGCAGACTGGACTGCACCCGGCGCAGGAAGAGTTCCGCCGCGCTCGGCACGGTCGCGTCGCCGTCCTCCTGGCCGTCGACCCGCAGTGACTCGACCTCCCAGGTCTCGGCCGCGGCCACGGCCAGGGTGCGCCGCGAGGTCACCAGCAGGTGAAGTCCCGGATGCTCGTCGAGCAACTGCCGTGCGATCCGTGCCGTCTGCTGGGCGACGTGCTCGGCGTTGTCCAGGACGAGCAGCCGGCGCCCGGTCTGCGAGCCACTGCCCGCGAAGGCATCGTCGCTGGTCAGCCCATGGATGACGCGCGTCAACTCGGCGGCTGCGCGAGCGGGGTCGAGGTGCTCGGGCGGGCAGTCGTGCAGATCGGCGACGGCCACCCCGTCGCGGAACAGCGGGCGCAGCCGGGCCGCGACCGCGTGCGCCAGACGGCTCTTTCCCACGCCTCCGGCGCCGGTCAGGACGATCAGACGGCTGCGCTGCGTGGCGGCGAGGATGTGCCGCATGTCCGTCTGGCGGCCCACCAGCGGATCCCCGAGCGGCCGGGGGCCGCGCCACGGCGGGAGCGCGGACGCGTGGGACTGGTGCGACCCCGAACGCTGCGCCGGCGGCATCGGCCAGCCGCCACCGCCCCAGGGCACCGTCTCGGAGACCGAGGCCGCCGTGGCGCCGAACGCGGCCAGCAGCAGGGCTACGGAGGTCCCGCGCGGGTTGGTGTTGGAGCCGGTCTCCAGATTGCGGATCGTGCGGACGCTGACGCCGGAGCGTTCGGAGAGTTCCTCCTGCGTCCATCCGGAGATTCTGCGCTGATTGAGAAGGAAGTCCCGCAGTTGGTGGATATCGGTTCTGTCAAACGGGAAGAGCTCATTCGGAATCTGCATGTAAAAGGTGTCCCCCGAGGCTGAGATGTGTGCTGTTCGTACGCACCTCGTACCGTTCACGAGAATCGGAAGCGAGCACCGAATCCGCTGGTCGACGGCACGGCGCTGAGAAGTCGACTGGTCAGTTCGTCGAGGCTTCTATGGTTCCCGAATGGAATGTTACTGGAGAAGGCCTGCCGGTACAGAGTTGCGGCGATGGCAGGAACTCCCGGCTGGCAGCATGATGCCAGCCGGTCACCGTGTGACAGACGCTTCTGACCTGGTGCTTCGACGGGACCAAGCTCCCGGAGGCGGGTGACCGTCAGGCGAACGCCGGCCATGGAGGGAATGCCGGGAAGCTGACGGCAAGGCCGCTCGGCCATCGGGCCGGATAAAGCGGAAGGCCCCCGTGGATTTCCTCGCACATGACGCCGGAATGGAGTTCCGGGGCCTTTATCGAAAAGGCCCCGAGGTGCGCGGCGTTCCGACTCGGCCGCCATTGACCGACCACCTTTCGGCGTTCGGAAGGTCCGGCTCGGGCAGGCGGATACGGAAGGGGGTATTCCCCTGTTCCATCCTGAACGGCGTCTCCATCGACGGATCGAAAATACCCCAGCGGTCCACATCCAGCCGGATGCGGATGGCCTGAAATCATTGAAGGATCAGACGAGACGGCGCCGGGCCGCCTCCTCGGTCCCGGAGCCTTCGGCTGCCCGGTTCACCAGGTCAACTGGGCCTTTTCCTGCTCACTCCCGCAGCGCCCCGACATCGGAGGAATATGCCCCCGGCAGGTGACTCCCCTGGTGGACACGGCAGTTTCCTGCCGCACGGTTGGCCGAAACTGCCACAACGGTCAGCAGGAGCCCCGGACGCGCCGCCCAACGGCCCCCGAAGTCCGCCCCCCTGGGACCCGCGAACGGCCCGTCGGCACCTGGCACGACGATCCGGAACGTGCCGTCGGGCCGCAGCCGCACCGTGAAGTCCCGGAAGCCGTAACGGGCGCCCAGCCAAGGGGAGAACGCCTTGTAGGCCGCCTCCTTGGCACAGAAGAGCAGCCGGTCGAGCGGCAGCCCGCCGTCCTGCGGGAAGTACCGCCGGAGCCAGTCGGCCTCGATGTCCGTGACGATCCGGGCCGCGACGACGGCGGGCAGGGGCGCCCGACTCTCCGCGTCGATGCCGAGAGCGGCGAAGTCACCGGCGCGCGCGACGGCGGCCGCGCGATACCCCTGACAGTGAGTCATGCTGCCGACGAACCCCGCGGGCCAGCGGGGTGCGCCCAGCGGTCCCGGCACGAGCGGCGCGGGCGCCTCCCCGAGACGGGCCAACGCCCTGCGGGCGCAGCCGCGTACGGTCGTGAACTCTCTGCGCCGCTCCTCGAACACCCCGTCCACCACGGCCTCTTCGGCGGGAAACAGCCGGATCCTGGACTCCGGCCCCGAGTCGCCGAACGCCTCCTGCCCGCGGACTCCCCCGGGCATCAGCTCAGCGATCACACCATGCCTCCCCACCGCCCGATGCCGAGGCCCTCGGAGAAAACAGCCAGTACTATCGCCATTCGACCGAATTAAGTATTGTGCGTCCACGACACCCGTCTGTACAGATCACGACCACATGTCGGATGGTGCGTCGCAACGGGGAGCACGGGGGCGGGACTCGATGCTGAACAGACTGGGCTTCGACAGCCTGACCAACGCGGTGTACAGAGCGTTGATCACTGGTCACCACCAGCGTCTCGAGGAGCTGGTGGACCACCTCGGGCTGCCGGAGGGCGACGTCCGCCTCGCCCTGGAACGACTCGAGAAGCTGGACCTGTTGCGTCCGATCGGCGACGGGCTCGGCCAGTTGGTGGATCCGCACCTCGGACTCAAGGCCCTGCTGCTCCAACGGATCTCCGGGATCGAGTCCCGGTTGCGGGAGTTCGAAGAGGACCGGACCGCGGTCGTGTCCCTGCTCGATCAGTACGACGCGCGCCACCCGGGGGGCGCGGATCCCGGCAGCGAGTACGTGTCCGGCCGCGACGCCGTCATCGACCGGCTGCGGGAACTCGCCGGCGCGGCCACCAGCGAGTGGCTGGCCTTCGTCCCGGGCGGCAGCCAGTCCGTGAGCTGGCTGGAGACCGCGTGGTCGCTGGAGTGGCAGGTCCGCTGCCGGGGCGTGGCGACCCGTACGGTCTACACGGACAGCGTCCGCGGCGACGCCAGGAGCTCCCGCAGGCCCCCGTGGGGCGACGACCCCGGATGCCCGGTGCGGACCGTACCGTCGCTGCCCGTCCACATGCTCGTCGTCGACCGGTCGGTGGCGCTGCTGCCCGTCGACTCCGACGATCCGTGGCGCAGCGTCATGCAGATCTCGGCGCCAGGTGCGCTCGCGGCCCTGTCGGCCCTCTTCGAGGGCGTCTGGGAGAGCGCGGTCCCGATCGGCACGGACACCCCGTCGGACGAACACGGACTGACCCCCCAGGAGCAGGAGCTGCTGCGGCTGCTGTCGCGCGGCCTGACCGACGACGTCGTCCGCAGGCGCCTCGGCGTCTCGCTGCGCACCGTACGCCGGATCGTCGCGGACCTGTGCACCAGGCTGGGGGCGGACAGCCGCTTCGAGGCGGGGTACCTGGCCGGCCGCCGCGGCTGGATCTGACGGCCGTCCGACCGGTCATCTGAAGGCCGCCGACCTCAAGCGGCAACTCCTCTCCCCGAGTTGCCGGTGCACTGCCTGGCCCGGCCCGTGACGCATCGGCCAGCATGCAGGAACGATGTCCACGGCGGACGCCCGGACGAGCACGAACACCAACGGGCGGGGAGACGGTACCCATGGCGCAGGCGCGTGCCGAGGAAGCGGAGCGGGAGGCGGCACCACGGCCCCCGTCGCTGTGGCGCAACAGGGACTACGTGTTCTGGTGGTCCGGGAACGGCCTGTCCACGCTGGGCACCAGCGTGTCGACGCTCGCCTTCCCCCTCCTGGTCCTCTACCTCACCGGATCCGCGGCGCAGGCCGGCCTGATCACGGTCCTGCACATGCTCGGCAAACTCGCCACCCTCGCGGTCGGCGGCGCGCTCGCGGACCGGGTGTCCCGCCGCGCCATCCTGTGCGCCGTTCCGCTGGTCGAGGCGGTCTCGATGGGCGTCGTCGCACTGCTGGTGTACCGGGGCGAACCGTCGATGAGCGCGATCGGCGCGATGGCCCTGCTGAACGGCCTCGCCGCCGGTTTGCGGGTCGGCGTCTCGATGCCGACGCTGCGCCGCGTCGTCCCCAAGGACCAGGTCGCCGACGCGACGGCGCAGGGCATGGGCCTCGACATGGTCGCCCAGCTCATCGGCGCCCCCCTCGGCGGCCTCCTGTACTCGCTGGGCCGCTGGATCCCGTTCCTCTTCGACGCGATCTCCTTCCTCTTCGTCGCCCTGGGAGCCGCGCTGATCCGCCGGCCGCTCGGCCCGGACCGGCGCCCCGACGGGGCACCGAAGTCCAGCCTGGCCGAGGACATGCGCGATGGCCTGCGCATGATCAGGCGCAGCGACTACCTGGTGTTCACGCTCATCTGGGGAGCACTGCTCAACGCCGTGGCGGAGGGCTTCATCCTGCTCTTCATCGTGCTGGTGCAGCACCGCGGCGGCGGGCCCACGGCGGTCGGGATCGCGACCTCGCTCGCGGTCACCGGCGGCGTCATCGGCGCCGTACTCGGGCCGCTGCTGATGCGGAAGCTGGGCGCACGGCGGGTTCTCCTCCTCTCGGTGTGGGTCTTCGTGGCCTCCTTCGCCGTCGTGGTGTCGGTCCCCCAGCCGTGGCAGATCGGCCTGGTCATGATGGTCGGCATGCTCAGCATGGTGCCGATGAACGTCGTCACCGAGTCGTACGAGGTCCGGCTGGTCCCGGACGAGTACCAGGGCAGGGTCGCCGCGACGAGCCGCTTCTGCATGCAGGGGATCCAGTGGGTCGGTCCGCTGGGAGCGGGCTTCCTCGCCGACGCGGCCGGGGTGGAATCGGCCATCCTCGTGCTGGCCGGGGCCATGGCGCTGCTGGCGGTCGCGCTCCACGCCGGCCGGCGCTACCTCAGGGTCCTGGACACGCCGCTGGCCGAGGTGAAGGAACTTCCGGCGCCGTCGGCAGCCCTGGCGGGGCCCGAACCCGTGGCCGCCGGGGACGAGCAGAAGCGGTGAGACCGGCCGGTGCCGGTTCCCGTGGGGACTGAGAGGACAACACGTGGGTACGTCAGCGTCAGTGGAGATGGGCATCGTCGCGACCGGCACGGCGTTCGGCGAACGCCGCGGGGTGGCCGAGACGGCAGCGCGGTACGTGCCCTACCCCGAGGACGTCGCGGCTCTGGGCTACGCGGCCTACCACCGCGTGGCCGCGGGAGTCACCGCGACCGACCTCGCGGCGGAGGCCGCCCGTGAGGCCCTGGAGAACGCCGACCTCGCCGTCGCCGACCTCGACCTGATCATCGTCGGCAACTCCGACGTCCCCGAGTACCTGGGCTGGGACTCCTCGGCGGCGGTGGCCAAGGCGCTGGGCGCCCACGGCACGCCCACGGTGCTCTTCACCCAGGCCTGCGCCGCCTGGTCACTGGCCCTCGACCACGCGGCGGGCGCGATGGCGCTCTCGCCGCAGACGCGCACCGTGCTGGTGGTCCTGGTCAACGTGCTCAGCGAGACGCACACGAACCGGATGGACTTCAACGGCTCAGTCGCCAGCGACGGCGCCGTCGCGGCCGTCCTCCAGCAGGGGCATCCGCGCTTCCGCCGGCTCTCCTCCGCGCACTTCACGAACCCCGAGTTCGCGGATCTGTTCCGCATCGAGTTCGGCGGTTCCGCCGTCCCCGTACCGCCCGCGGGCCGGGGCAACCTGGACGTGGACCCGATGGTCGCGGTCTACGAGCACTTCGGCCGGGACCCCGAGCGGTTCCGGGGATTCGTCGAGGAGATCAACGGACGGCTCGCCGATGTGGTCGACCAGGCCCTCGCGCGGGCCGGCCGGGACCGGACCGACCTCGCCCGCCTGATCTACCTCAACGACAACCAGCGGGCGATCCGCCAAGCGGCCGACGCGATCGGCCTCCCCCCGGGCCGCACGAACGCCGAACTGGCCGCCGAACTGGGCCACATGGGGGCGGCGGACCAGCTGGTCTGCCTGTGGCGGCACGTCGAGGCCGGCGAGCTGGCGCTGGGCGACCTCGTGGCCCTCGCGGGTGTCGCGTCACCGGGCATGCACTGGTTCTGCACGCTCATCGAAGTCTGACCATCCTGGACCTGTGAGAGGGCCCGGACCTGTGAGAGGAAAGATGATGACTCCCGAGCCCGCGGCGACGACGGCCGGCATCTCCGAGGAGGAGATCACCCGGTTCGTCGTCGAGCGCTTCCTGCCCGGCGTCGACGCGGCCGAACTCGACCCGGAATACGACCTGGTGGCCACCGCCGTCATCGACAGCCTCGGCGTGCTCGAGATCGTCGGCTGGCTCAGGACGCGGTACGGCATCACCCCGGCGGGCGCCGAACTGGCCATCAGGAACTTCCGCTCGGTACGGACCATCCGGGAAACCGCCCGGCGCGCCGCAGCCGCGGGAGGAGCCGCATGAGCCGCTCACTCGTCACGCGGTTCGCGGACCACGCGGCCTCCCGGCCGGGCGCGCCCGCGCTCGTCTGGGAGGACCGTCCGGTCAGTTACGGCGAGCTGTACGCCATGGCCGTCCGGGCGCGCGCCCAGGTGGAGACGGCCGCCCCGGACGCCGCTCGTCCGGTGGGCCTGCGGGTACGGAAGTCACCGGAGGCGGTCGCCCTGGTGCTCGGCTGCCTCATGGCCGGCCGTGGTTTCCTGCTGCCCTCCCACGAACTGCCCGACGCCCCGCTGAAGGACCTGTACCAGCAGGCCGGGTGCGCCGTCGTGCTCGGCCTCGCCGACGGGCCGCTCGTCGACCGGGTGGTGGATTCGCCCGCGGCGCCCGACCGCGACGCCGAAGCGCACCGGCCGCCGGCCGTGGTCGCGGACGACTCCATCGCCTTCATGCTCACCACATCCGGCTCGACCGGCCTGCCGAAGATCGTTCCCCTGTCGTCCGGAGCGGTCGACCGGTTCGCCGCGTGGGCGGCCGGGACCTTCGGGATCACGGGGGGCACCACGGTCCTGAACTACGCGCCGCTCAACTTCGACCTGTGCCTGCTGGACGTGTGGACGACGCTGGCGTACGGCGGCACCGTCGTCCTCGTCGACCCCGACCGGGGCGCCGAGGCCGGCTACCTGCACGGCCTGGTCCGTGACCACCGCGTGAGCGTGGTCCAGGGCGTACCGCTCCTCTTCCAGCTGCTGGTGGAGGCTACGGCCGTGAGCGGACCGCTGGACACGGCCGAGCGCGTCGTCTTCGCCGGCGAGAGCATGCCCGCACGCGTCCTGACCGCACTGTCCGCGACCTTCCCCGAGGCCCGCTGGTACAACAACTACGGCTGCACCGAGACGAACAACAGCTTCCTCCACGAGGTGGACCGCTCCCGGCCCGTCCGCACCCCGCTGCCGATCGGCCGGCCGCTGCCGGGCGTGAGCTGGCTGGTCACCGGCGAGGACGGGCGCCCGGTGTCCGGCCCGGGGCGGGGCGAGCTGCTCGTCAACACCCCGTTCCAGAGCGCCGGTTACCTGAACGCGCCGAACGGGGAGAAGTTCGCTCCGCACCCGGACGGCGTCCCGGGCCTCGTCTACTACCGCACCGGCGACGTGGTCACCCAGCACGAGGACGGCGCCCTCAGCGTGGTCGGGCGCACCGACTTCATGGTCAAGGTCCGCGGCTTCCAGATCAGCACCCAGAGCATCGAGCAGATCCTGCTGGAACACCCGGCCGTCACCGAAGCGGCCGTCGTCGCACTGCCCGACCCGGTCACCGGGCACCGCCTGCACGCGCGCCTGCGCCTGAACGGGCCCGGCGCCACGGACAGCCTCGCGCTGCGCCTGCACTGCGCGGAACGCTCGGTACGGGCGGCCATCCCCTCCGTGATCGAGATCGTCCCCGACCCCCTGCCCAAGACCTCCACGGGCAAGGTGGACCGGAACAAGGTCAAGGCCTCCGTCCTCGCGGCCACGCGGAGCGGCCCGGCCACGGCCTAGGAGGAAAGCCCGCCGAGGGCCGGCGTCCGCGCCTGCGCCCGTCCGGCCAGCAGGGCGGGCAGCTCCCGCATGTCGGTGAAGACCACCGTCTGCGCACCGGTCAGCCACGCGGCGGGGGTGAGTCCGCCCGCGTATCCGAAGGACCGCATGCCCGCCGCGGTCGCGGCCTGCACTCCGAAACGGCTGTCCTCGACGACGACGCAGACGTCCGGGTCCGCTCCCATGCTCCGGGCGGCGTGCAGGAAGAGGTCGGGGGCCGGCTTGCCGTGCTCGACCTCGTGGGCGCTGAAGATGTGCCCGTCGAACTGCTCGTACAGCCCGACCCGCCCGAGGGTGTGCCGCATCTTCTCGTGGCTGCCGCTGGACGCGATGCAGCGCCGGTCCGCTCCGAAGCCCAGGGCGTCCAGCGCGGCGAGCGCCTCCTCGATGCCGTCCACGGTGGTCAGCTCGGTGTCCACGGCCCGCGCGTGCAGGTCCTTGAAGCGTTCGTCCCAGGCCCGCGCGGTGTCGGCGCCGAGCCTCTGCGCGATCTGCTCACCGATCGAGGTGGTGGAGCGGCCGACGAATCGTTCCATCACCTCGGCCTCGGTCAGCGGCCACCTGAACTCCGCGCCGAGCGCCACGTGCGTGCGTACGGCGATCGGCTCGCTGTCGACCAGTACGCCGTCGCAGTCGAAGATGATCAGACCGACCGGACGGGCCGAAGCCGCCGTCCCGGTCAACCGATGACCCCCTGGCGCTGGAGCGCGGCCGGCCGAGCCGGGTCGATGAGCTGTCTGATCTCGGTCGTCACTGTGTCGCACGCTCCGTAACTGGTTGCTCCGCCTACCGCGGCGGGCCCTTTCGTAGTGTCCGGGAAGCATCTCGGCGGCGATGGTCACGCCGTGGCCCGGGGTCCTGCCGGAGCGGGGGTCGTCGGGTCAGCGCTCCCGCGGCTTCGCGTCGATCTCGGCGACGAGGCCCTCGATGAGGCCCTTGATCTCGTCGCGGATGGGGCGTACGGCCTCCACACCCTGGCCCGCCGGGTCCTCCAGCTGCCAGTCCAGGTAGGTCTTGCCGGGGAAGTACGGGCAGGCGTCGCCGCAGCCCATGGTGATGATGTAGTCGGAGGCCTGGGCGGCCTCGGGGGTGAGGACCTTCGGCTTCTGGTCGGAGATGTCGATCCCCAGCTCGGCCATCGCGGCGACGGCGGAGGGGTTGATCCGCTCTCCGGGGACGGAGCCGGCCGAGCGGACCTCGACCCGGTCGCCCGCGAGGTGGCGCAGGAAGCCCGCGGCCATCTGGGATCGGCCCGCGTTGTGGACGCAGACGAACAGCACGGATGCGAGCGGGGTGGAGGACATCGTCTCTTCCTTCAATTCCAATGACTCAGCCCAGACTGGTATCAGCCTTGAGTGATGTGAGAGTATCAGCACATGATGACGTCAGTCGACACTGATCTGGTCCGGATCCTGGCCGATCCGCTCAGGTTCCGGATCGTGACCCTCCTCGCCAAGGAGACGCTCTGCACCACCCACCTCGTGGAGGAGACGGGCGCCAGACAGACGAACCTCTCCAACCACCTGAAGGTGCTGCGCGAGGCCGGGGTCGTGGAGACGGAGCCGTGCGGGCGGTTCACCTACTACCGCCTGCGCCCGGAGGTCATCGAGGCCGTCGCCGGCCAGTTCGCCGCTCTCGCCCGGACCGCGCGCGCCACCGCCGACGCGAACATCAAGCGGTCCTGCCCGTAGCCTTCCGCTCTTTGCCTCACCTGCCCGAGGAGAACCGTTGTCCGTCACCGAGCCCGTCGCCGCCGCCCCCGCGGCGGAGGCCGTCATAGCCGCCGACGCGCCCCGGCCCGCGCCCGGGGCCACCCCGCCCCGCACCCCGCTGATCGCCCGCGCGGCAGCCGAGCTGGTCGGCACCGCCGCGCTGGTGGCGGTGGTCGTCGGCTCCGGCATCCAGGCCACCGAGCTGACCCAGGACGTCGGCCTCCAGCTCCTGGCCAACTCCCTGGCCACCGTCTTCGGACTCGGCGTGCTGATCGCCCTCCTCGGCCCGGTCTCCGGCGCCCACTTCAACCCGGCCGTCACCCTCGCCGAGTGGTGGACCGCCCGCCGCGGCGGCGCAGGCGTCACCGCCCGCGAGCTGGCCGTGTACGTGCCCTCGCAGATCGCCGGTGCGATCGCGGGCGCGATCCTGGCCGACGCGATGTTCGGCGAGCCCCTGGTGAAGTGGTCCACGCACGACCGCTCCGCCGGGAACCTGCTGCTGAGCGAGGTCGTCGCCACCGCCGGCCTGATCCTGCTGATCTTCGGGCTGGCCCGCACCGATCGGCTGCGCTTCGCACCCGTCGCGGTCGCCTCGTACATCGGCGCCGCGTACTGGTTCACCTCCTCCACCTCCTTCGCGAACCCGGCCGTGACGATCGGCCGCGCCTTCACCGACACCTTCGCGGGCATCGCCCCCGCCTCCGTCCCCGCCTTCATCGGCATGCAGCTCGTGGGCGCCGTGGTGGGTCTGGCCCTGGTCGCGGTCATCTTCATGCGCGGCAGGACCGGAAGCGGGCAGACCGCAGCATGACGCGGCACGCGGATGTGGTGGTGGTCGGCGGCGGCCAGGCCGGGCTCGCCGCCGGCTACTACCTGCGCCGCGCGGGCATCGACTTCACCGTCCTCGACGCCCAGACCACTCCCGGCGGGGCCTGGCAGCACGGCTGGGACTCCCTCCACCTGTTCTCGCCGGCGGCCTACTCCTCCCTGCCCGGCCGACTGATGCCGCAGCAGGAGGGCAAGCCCTTCCCGGACGTGGGCCACGTCCTGGACTACCTCGCCGACTACGAGAAGCGCTACGAGCTCCCCGTCGAGCGCGGCGTCCGCGTCACCGGCGTCCACGACGAGGCACCACTCCTGCGCGTCGCGACCGACTCCGGCACCTGGACCGCCCGAGCCCTGGTCAGCGCCACCGGCACGTGGTGGAGGCCCTTCGTCCCCGCCGTCCCCGGCCGGACGCGGTTCCGCGGCGGGCAGCTGCACACCGTGGAGTACCGCAGCCCCTGGGACCACGCCGGCATGGGGGTCCCCCCGGCCGGAGGCTGGGGGAGCGTGATCGTCGTCGGCGGCGGCAACTCCGGTGCCCAGATCGCGGCCGACCTCGCCCCGCACGCCACCGTACGCTGGGTCACCCGGCGCCCCGCCCGGTACCTGCCGGACGAGATCGACGGCCGCGCCCTCTTCGAACTCGCCACCCGGCGCGTCCAGGCCGGCGGACCCCGCATCTCGGACCTCGGCGACATCGTCGCCGTCCCTCCCGTACGCGCCGCCCGCGACGCCGGCCTCATCCCCGACCACCGCATGTTCGAGGCCCTGACCCCCGAGGGAGCCCGCTGGGCCGACGGCAGCGTCTGGCCCTGCGACACGGTCATCTGGAGCACCGGCTTCCGCCCCGCCCTGTCTCCTCTCTCCCCGCTGGGCCTGCGCACCGAGGGCGGCCGCATCCCCACCGCCGGAACGCGCGCCCTCGCCGACCCGCGCATCCACCTCCTCGGCTACGGCGACTGGACGGGACCCGCCTCCGCGACCCTCGTCGGCGTCGGCCGCACGGCGCGCGAAGCGGCCCGCGAGATCGCCGCTCTGCTGAAGACCTGAGCCGCGGTTCAGGCGCGGGTGGCAGTCCGGGCCACCCGTTCGGCCCGAGCCGCGGCGAGCGGCTCGCCGTCGACCTCCGCCCCTACCGACTGACAACACGGATCAGGATTCGAGAAGCGTCGATCACGGGGCCGCGGCTAACGTGACGGCCATGGACATCACCATTCACACGGCCTCCCTCCCGCACGACGACCCGGACGCCGCCCTGGCCTTCTACCGCGACGCCCTCGGCTTCGAGGTCCGCAGCGACGTCGGACAGGGCACGATGCGCTGGATCACTGTCGGCCCCGCCGATCAGCCCGGCACGTCCATCCTCCTGGCGCCCCCGGCCGCCGACCCCGGGATCACCGAGGACGAGCGCCGCACCATCGTCGAGATGATGGCCAAGGGCACCTACGGCTGGATCCTGCTGGCCACCCGGGACCTCGACGAAACCTTCCGGAAGGTGCGGGACGCCGACGCCGAGGTCGTCCAGGAGCCGACCGATCAGCCGTACGGCATCCGCGACTGCGCCTTCCGCGATCCGGCGGGCAACCTGATCCGCATCCAAGAGCTCCGCTGAGCCGTTCGGTCGGACGAAGGAGTTCCCTCATGTGCCGTCCCGCGTGGGCGCGCGCACGGACCGCCGCGCAGCACCTGAGCGACCTCGCCCGGCTGCGCCGCGTCCGTGACCGGATCGACCGGGAGTACGCGCAGCCGCTGAACGTCGAGGCCCTCGCCCACAGCGTGAACATGCCGGCCGGGCAGCTCAGCCGACAGTTCCGGCTCGCCTACGGCCAGTCGCCGTACGCCTATCTGACGACCCGTCGCATGGAGCGCGCGACGGCGCTCCTGCGGCGCGGGGACCGCAGGGCCACCGACGGACCGCACCGGCTCATGCCGAGCGGTGCTGCCGGATCCCTCACCCCTGACCGGCGATCGCCCGCCTGATCCTTTGTGACTCCTCCCCCTCGTAAACGAGGGGGCTTCTCACTTGGGTTCGAGAACCCTCATGACGGCCAAGCCCTGACCGCTGCCGAAGCAGACGCGCAGCGTACTACGCCGCTTCGCGACTTCGGAAATCAGGATGCGTTTCCCTCCCCGACTGAAGCCGGGGATACCCACGCAAGATCAGAGATGGGGGCGCACCCTCGCAGCGCGATCCGCTAGGCTGTCAGCGGTCAGTGGGCTACGTCGCCCGCTGTCCCGCCTTCGTAGCTCAGGGGATAGAGCACCGCTCTCCTAAAGCGGGTGTCGCAGGTTCGAATCCTGCCGGGGGCACCAGGACGGGAGACCTCCAGCCGATCACGGCTGGGGGTCTTCGTCGTATCCGGCCCTGGTGATCAAGCTAACTGAGTAATGTACTTAGTTATGGATTTCACTGTTATCGCGAACGCCGTCGAGGTCGATGACGGCGTCAAGCGCGTATCGATGCGCGCCATCAAGAAGTACGCGGCGCCGGGGCGGGCGCGGCTCAGTCCTGAGCTCTGCGAGAAGATCACGGAGGCGCTGGCCGCGCACCGGCTGATCACGGTGCCCCGGAGGCTACCGACGTCCGAGAACGAGTTCGTCTTCGTCGTCCACGAGGACAGCCCGATCGGGCAAGCGGTTGCTATCGCAACAATCGCCACACTGCTGGACAATGCCGGATTGCCCGGCATTTCCGGATTCGCCGACCGCTTTCCCGATGCGCGGGCCCAGTTCAGCTAGCAACGCAACGGCGTGGCCAACGGCCGTCGACAGCCCCAACGCGCCTCCTGATGTTCGGATTTGTCGGACCATCAGCCCGCTGGTCATGCTACGGTCTCCCCCACGCAGAGCTCGGGTTGCTCCAGAGACTCTCAGGCGATCCCCGGCGTAACAGAGAGTTGCAGGGCGATGACCAACCCCGATCGGCAATCCGGCTTACCTCCCCGCCTGGGGGGCTTTCCGCTGGATCGTAAGTTTCTTAGCTTTGCGCACGCGATCGGGACGCCCCGGATGCCCTGGCTCCCCAGGGTTCCCGGTGAGCTGTTCGGCCCCCGCGAGGGGCTCTTCGTATACGTCCTCGACGAATCCGGAGACCAGGGCCTGGGGGCGTTGATCGGCGGGCTGCGGTTCGAGTTCCGCTGGTGGGAGGGGGTCGACGCGCGCTGGCAGCGCTTCTGCCTCGAGCGCTACGCCGACCCCCTCCTGGATCTGCGCGCCGGTGAGCCCCTGCACGCGGTCGAGCTCACCCGCGCCACGAACCGGTCCCCGGAGCAGGCCGCCGCGCGCCGGGAGGTGCTCGCCGCGGGGCTGCGGGCCGTGGCGGCCATGTCCGGGGTCACCCCGATCGCCTTCCACCGCCCGGCCGCGACCCGCGAGCAGCTCCACGCGGCGCTGATCCCGCTGCTGAACGCCCGGCACGCGGCGGACGGCACCAAGGGGATCGTCTACTTCGACGGCGACGGCTCGGAGAAGCAACTCTGGCCCCCGTACCGGACGTTGAAGGACGGCCGCATCGACGGCCCCAACCTGCGGACGACCGTCGCCATGCCCCTCCTCCAGGCGGCGGACTTCGTCGTCCACGCGGCCTACCAGTCGCTGGCCCGCAAGCCCGGCCGCGAGGACCTGTGGGACCTGTTCCCCCGGCTCCTGCCGAAAGCCGAAGGTCCGGACGTCCTGTAACCGGCACGGCGTCCCGACTGCCCTCGTTCCAACGCCCTATGACGGAGGTTCCATGTCCATTCCCGTACCGCAGAGCGTGACGGTCCAGTGGGGATCCGAGAAGGTCCCGATCTCCAACGTCGAGCGGACCCTGCCGGATCCGACCACGTCCGCGGACCGCGCCGAAGTCGTGGCGGCCGGCGCCGTGAACCCGCTGATGCCGCTGCCCGAGGGGGCCTTGCGGGCCATCGGGCGCGGCGTGGTGTCGCCGGACAGTACGGCGGTGCAGCTGCGGCCGACCGGGCAGCGGACCGGCGGGCTGCTGATGGAGGAGAACGTCGAGGGCGCGACCCTGCGGTCGGTCGTCACCCGCGCCTGGCTGCTCGAACTGTTTCCCGGCATCCAGCCCCGCACGGGGATGGAGGTGATGGAGACGCCCGACCCGCAGGTCGTCGGCCTCACCCACGACGGCCGGCCCTGCGCTGTCGTGCAGTACCGCTACCAGAGCCTCGAACACCTCAAGGACCACGTCTGGCAGACCGTCCACGGCACGCTGTCGATCAACAACTACGCCACCTCCATCCTCGCCCGGAAGGTGACCCGCAACCTCATCACCCACCCCGTCGAGTTCACCTTCGAGGACGGCACCGAGTCCTTCCACGCACTGGTCGTGCGCGACGGGATCACCCGTCTCGCCAGCGCCTGGAAGGTCCTGGCGGGCCCCGGCGCCGACGCGGCGGAGGCGGCCGAGCTCGCGCGTGACTCCCTGTTCGGGGCCGTACCCGCGAAGGCCTCCGGCGGGTCGCTCGGCGAGCGGCTGGCGGCGGCCCGGGAGGACGTACGGGCCGCGCTGGCGCGGGAGTTCGTACAGGAGTCGGCGGGGCTGGAGCCGGGGACGCGGGCGATCCAGATCGCCCAGACCTACGTCGTGCCCGCACAGATCGCGGTCGGGGCGCAGGCCCACCCGGGGCATCTGCTGGCCCCCGAGGACGTCTTCGACGACGCGATGCGCTCGATCCTCGCCTCGGTGCACGTCGAGTTCAAGCAGTGGGACGACTCCGCTCAGAACGTCGAGGTCGCCACGCGCGCCCTCAAGCGCGTGATCCAGCAGGGTGACGCCTTCGTCGACAAGGACAGCCTCCAGGCGGTCTACGGGCTGGCCGTGGGCCGGATCAGCCCCGCCGACTTCCCGCGCGCCTTCAACCAGGACGAGATCCCCGCCACCGCCCTGTGGCGCGGGGTCTACCTGGTCCACGCCCTGACCCGGCCGGAGCTGATCGAGCAGCTGAAGGACCAGGCCAAGGCGATCAAGGGCGGCAAGCGGATGGGCCTCAAGGGGTTCGCCGAACTGCTCGGCCCGCTGGTGGACCTGCCCTGGCGCAGCTACAAGAAGGCCGTAGCGACGCAGGCCCGCAACGCGTGGAAGAACGGCGGTGTGCTGACCGAGGACGTGATGAAGCCGTGGGAACCCGTCCCGACCGACGATTTCACGACGCTCGTACCCCTCGCGCTGGCCGGTGACACGAACGCCCGCTGCACCCTGGCCGTGGCGGGCGGGACGGCGCTGATCGCGGACAAGCTGCTGACGCGCAACGTCGGTTCGGCCCTGCTGAACGCCAGGGAGAAGGGCGGCGTTCCCTTCCGGGCCGACGTCGGTCTGGTCGTCCAGGAGCTTTCCCGGCACGGCAACGAGGAGGGCCTCTGGCTCCTCGCGCTGGCCGCCAACCGCTTCCGCAGCGACCAGCTGCCCGAGAACGCCGTGACGTACCGGCAGTTCATCCGCAAGACGAAGGGGACGGGGGCGGCCGACGCCTCCGCCTACGTCCACTTCAAGGCGGATCTCGCGCAGCCGGACAGGATCGCCCGGGACCAGAACGGCGTCCCGGTCCCGCTCTACCAGTGGGACGTCGTCTGGGCCTCCGACGAGGCGCGGGCGCGCAAGACCGTCGCGGCGCAGACCACCCCGGCGCTCCCGCCGGTCCTTCCCGTCGTGCCCGTACCCGCCCAGGCGGCCGGGGTCACCGGCGGGCCCGCCGACGACGCCGCCGAGGACACCCGGCCCCCGAGCCGGCGCGCCGCCGACCACCGCCGCGTACTGCGCCACGAGCTGTCCATGGCCCGCGACTCGCTCGACCAGCTCCTCGCGCTCGACGGGCAGGTCGGCGGTCATACGGCCGTCATCGGGGCCGAGGACCTGGACGGCCTGCGGCAGAACCTGCTCGACCTGCTCACCGACGTCGAGAACCTGCGCCGGGCCGTCCACGGGGACGCCGGTGAAGAGGCGGACGAGGACGAACCGGCCGACGCCGTCTAGGGAGTGTCGTCAAAGTAGCTCCGGCCGCCCGAAGGGCGGGGCCGGTGGGGCCTGGTGCGTGCGATCGCAAGGCGGAGGAGGGAGTCGACG
>NZ_JBSFTP010000103.1:0-22133 GCF_053591315.1 Streptomyces sp. NPDC003042 | reverse complement strand
GCCCCGGGGGCGTTGGCGGCGGGGGGCCCGGGGGGGCCCCCCGGGGAGCCCGGGCGCAGCCCGGGGGCGCTCGCGCGGCGGCGTCGCACCCGGATCCGCCCCGGACCCGCTCCGGACCCGCTCAGCCCCGCCGGCGCTTGAGGCGCGGAGTCACAGCCCCGCCGGCGCTTGAGGCGAAAGGCACAGCCCCGCCGGCGCCTGAGGCGAAAGGGCACAGCCCCGCCGGCGCTTGAGGCGTTGGGTTACGGCAGCGGGAGCCCAGGGGCCGGGAAGGCCGACATCAGGGCCGTGACCTCGGCGCGAACGGCGGCGAGGGCCGGTTCGTCCGACTTGGCGGCCGCGTCGACCGCCCGGGAGATCCAGTCCGCGACCACCGGCATGTGCTCCACCGCGAGCCCCCGCGAGGTCAGCGACGGCGTGCCGATGCGGATGCCGGACGGGTCGAACGGCTTGCGCGGGTCGAACGGGACCGTGTTGTAGTTCACCACGATGCCCGCCCTGTCCAGGGCCTTGGCCGCGACCTTGCCCGGGACGTCCTTCCCGGTGAGGTCGATCAGGATCAGGTGGTTGTCGGTGCCGCCGGACACCAGGTCGAAGCCCCGGGACAGGAGTTCCTCCGCCAGTGCCTTCGCGTTGGCGACGACGGCGTGGGCGTACGACACGAACGAAGGCTGGGCGGCTTCGTGCAGCGCTACCGCGATGCCCGCCGTCGTCTGGTTGTGGGGGCCGCCCTGGAGGCCGGGGAAGACCGCCTTGTCGATCGCCTTGGCGTGCTCCTCGCGGCACATGAGCATCGCGCCGCGCGGCCCGCGCAGGGTCTTGTGGGTGGTCGTGGAGATCACGTCGACGTGACCGGCCGGGGACGGGTGCGCCCCGCCGGCGATCAGGCCGGCGATGTGCGCCACGTCAGCGACGAGGATCGAACCCGCCTCCTCGGCGATGGACGCGAAGGCGGCGAAGTCGATGGTGCGCGGGAGCGCCGTTCCGCCACAGAAGAGGATCTTCGGGCGCTCGGCGAGGGCGAGGGCGCGGACCGCGTCGTAATCGACGAGGCCGGTGTCCGCGCGTACGCCGTACTGCACGCCCCGGAACCACGAGCCCGTCGCCGAGACGCCCCAGCCGTGCGTGAGGTGTCCGCCCATCGGCAGCGCCATGCCCATCACCGTGTCGCCGGGCTTCGCGAAGGCCAGGTACACGGCGAGGTTGGCCGGCGAGCCGGAGTACGGCTGGACGTTGGCGTGGTCCACGCCGAACAGGCCCTTCGCCCGCTGGATCGCGAGGGCCTCGACGCGGTCGATGTTCTGCTGGCCCTCGTAGTAGCGGCGGCCCGGGTAGCCCTCGCTGTACTTGTTCTGCAGCACGGTGCCGGAGGCTTCGAGGACGGCCTCGGACACGTAGTTCTCGCTGGGGATCAGGCGCAGGGTCTGCGCCTGGAGCACCTCTTCCGCCGCGACGAAGGACGCCAGTTCGGGGTCGGTGAGAGAGAGGGCGGGGTGGCGGCTCGCGGACATGGCGGGCTCCTCCGGGGTCGATGTCGGTTCTCGTCCCCGCGAGGCCCAGGCGAGCGGCCCTGTGTGCGGTCGTACGCGCACGACTCCCCCGGAGTTGGTTCTCCGTACGCCAGTCGCCGTGCGTACCGCCCACCTTAGCGTTCACGCCACGCGGAAGGTTTCTGCGCCTGCGATAAGAGCGACGATAAGAAGGTGGCGCACCTTCGCCACAGGCCAGGACGGACGATCGGAGACCCCGTGTCGACAACTGCTGATGCCATTCGCTCCGCCGACGCGCACAGCGCGCACAATTACCATCCGCTGCCCGTCGTCGTCGCGTCGGCGGAAGGCGCGTGGATGACCGATGTGGAGGGCCGCCGGTATCTCGACATGCTCGCCGGATATTCGGCGCTCAACTTCGGCCACGGCCATCGCCGCCTGATCGATGCCGCCCGCGCGCAGCTGGAGCGGGTCACCCTCACGTCGCGGGCCTTCCACCACGACCGCTTCGCCGACTTCTGCACCGAGCTCGCCGCGCTGTGCGGCAAGGAGATGGTGCTGCCGATGAACACGGGCGCGGAGGCCGTGGAGACGGCGGTGAAGACCGCCCGCAAGTGGGGTTACGAGGTCAAGGGCGTTCCGGACGGCCATGCCAAGATCGTGGTGGCGGCCGGGAACTTCCACGGCCGGACCACGACCATCGTGAGCTTCTCCACCGACCACGAGGCCCGCGACCACTACGGCCCCTACACCCCCGGCTTCGAGATCGTCCCGTACGGGGACCTCACCGCGCTCGCCGCCGCCCTCACCCCGAACACCGTCGCCGTGCTGCTGGAGCCGATCCAGGGTGAGGCGGGGGTCCTCGTACCGCCCGCCGGATACCTGGCGGGCGTACGGGAGCTGACGCGCGAGCGGAACGTCCTCTTCATGGCGGACGAGATCCAGTCGGGCCTGGGCCGCACCGGCCGGACCTTCGCGTGCGAGCACGAGGGGGTCGTGCCGGACGTGTACATCCTCGGCAAGGCGCTCGGCGGCGGCATCGTGCCGGTGTCGGCCGTGGTCGCCGACCGGGACGTGCTCGGAGTGTTCCGGCCCGGCGAGCACGGGTCGACCTTCGGCGGGAACCCGCTGGCCTGCGCGGTCGCCCTGGAGGTGATCGCGATGCTGCGCTCCGGCGAGTACCAGCAGCACGCCGCCGAACTCGGCGACCACCTGCACCGGGAGCTGAACCTGCTGGTCGGCGGCGGCGCGGTGACCGCCGTACGGGGGCGGGGGCTGTGGGCGGGCGTGGACATCGACCCGGCGCTCGGGACGGGCCGGGAGATCTCGGAGAAGCTGATGGAACTCGGGGTGCTGGTGAAGGACACCCACGGCTCGACGATCCGCATCGCGCCGCCGCTGGTGATCAGCAAGGAGGACCTGGACTGGGGGCTGGACCAGCTCAGGTCCGTCCTCGCGTAACCGCCGGGGTCAGAGGATGACGTGGGGCAGGAAGCGGGCGTACTCGTCCGTGACCGGCCCCGCGGATTCCCGGATGCCCAGGCCCGCCGCCTCCTCCTCGACGACCCACGCGCCGAGGACCACGCGGTTGCCGTCGAAGTCGGGCAGCGGCGCCAGCGCCTGGAAGACGTACGTCTCCCCCTCCAGCGGGACGAAGGGCTCGGCGTCCTCGCCCGCTTCGTGGAGCGTGACCCCGGCGCCCTCGCGGCCCAGCAGGGGCTTGGCCGCGTAGCCGCCGGTGTCGGCGAGTTCGCGCGGGCCGTCGAGGTAGGCGGGCAGCAGGTTCGGGTGGTCCGGGAAGAGCTCCCACAGGATCGCCAGCAGCGCCTTGTTGGAGAGCAGCATCTTCCACAGCGGCTCGATCCAGGCGGTGGTGCCGGAGCCGCCGCCGTGGTCGTATGTGCCCAGGACCTGCGGTCCGAACTCGTCGGTGGCCAGCCACTCCCACGGGTAGAGCTTGAAGCAGCTGCGGATGAAGCGGAGCTTCTCGTCCACGAACCGGCCCGAGAGGCTGTCCCAGCCGATCATCTCGACGGACATGGCGTGGGTCTCCAGGCCGGCCTGCTGCGCGGTCTCCTGGAGGTAGGCGACCGTCATCAGGTCCTCGCCGAGCTCGTCGGCCTCGGAGTGCGCGAAGTGCAGCGGACCGGGCGGGAGCAGCTCGGCCTGGCGCCGCCAGGCATCGACGAGGCGCTCGTGCAGGGAGTTCCACTGGTCGGCGCCCGGGAAGCGGTCCTCCATCCAGAACCACTGCGGGCTCGCCGCCTCCACCAGGGAGGTGGGGGTGTCGGCGTTGTACTCCAGCATCTTGGCCGGGCTGCCGGAGCCGTCGTAGCGCAGGTCGAAGCGGCCGTACAGGGACGGCTGTTCGGCGCGACGGCGCCAGGACTCGGCGATGCGCCCGGCGAGCTTCGGGTCGGTGATGCCGAGGTCGGCGAAACGGTCCTGCGAGACGATGTGCGCGGCCGCGGCCAGGCACATGGCGTGCAGTTCCTCGACGACCTCCTCCAGCGCCTCGACCTCCGGGAGGGAGAACGAGTAGTACGCGCTCTCGTCCCAGTAGGGGCGCAGGGAGTCGTCGGGGTACCGCGTGAGGGGATAGATCAGGCCCTGCTCCTCGACGGTGCTCTGCCAGTCGGGGCGGGGTTCGATGGTGTGCCGCTGCATGGTGTGGTCAGCCGCCGCTGGAGCCGGACTTGCCGCTGCCGCCGATGCCGCCGCGCACGACGGCGGACTTGTCGAAACTGCCGCCCGTCACCTTGCCGTTGGAGACGGTGCCGCCGTAGTAGTGCGCGCCGGTGCCGCCGGTCTTGCACTCCTTGCTGTTCAGGTGGTTCAGCGTGGCGCGCGAGGCGCAGCGCTTGTCGGGCTCGTCGCTGCTGCCGCAGGCCACGAGCGAGACGGCGAGCAGGCCCATGCCGCCGAGGGCTACCGCGCCGGAGCGCATTCGGCGTCGGGTGGTGGTGCTGGTGTCCATGTGAGTTTCGCTCCCCCTGGGTGGCGTGCGCTGCCGACAGCTGTCGACAGAGTAGAGCGGGGGTGGCGGGGGATGGAATCCGGCCGCCGTCACACCCTTGTCACGGTGGTGACCTGGAGTCAGTTCGTGCCAATTGGGATGATTTACGCGCGGGTGCGGCGGTCCTTTCTTCGGAAGTGGGTGAGGGCGTGGGTACGGGGAAGAGCGCTGTGGTCCTGGGCGCCACCGGGCAGATCGGCATCGCGGCCGTGGAAAGGCTCGCGCTGGGCGGCTGGCAGGTGCGGGCGGTCAGCCGGGGCGGCGGGCCCCGGGTGATGTGGCCGGCGGGGTCGGAGGTCCGTACGGTCCACCTGGACCGGGAGGACGACCGGGCGCTGGCGGGGGTGGTGCGGGAGGGCTGCGACGTCCTCGTGGACTGCGTCGCCTTCACCTCCCGCCACGGAGCGCAGCTCGCCGCGCTGGGTGACCGGGTGGGGTCGGCCGTTGTCATCTCGACATGCATGGTCTACCGGGACGACGACGGTCTGGGCTTCGACGCCCTGCCCACGGCGTGCCCCCGCCTCCCCGTTCCGGTGACCGAGGATCAGGCGACGATCGCACCGGACGACAGCACGTACGCGGGAGGCAAAGCCGCCCTGGAGCGCGTCCTGCTGGAGACGGCGTCCTTCCCGGTGACGTTGTTGCGCGCCGGGATGGTGCACGGGCGGGGGTCGGCGGCCCCCCGGGAGTGGTACTTCGTCAAACGGGCCCTCGACCGGCGCCCCGTACGGCTGCTGGCCCACCGGGGAGCCGGTGTCTGCCACCCGACCGCCACCCGCAACCTGGCCGAGCTGGTCCTCGCGGCGGCGGAGCGCCCCGCCGACCGCGTGCTGAACGCCGCGGACCCCCGGCCGCCGACGGTACGGGCCATGGCCGCCGCCGTGGACGAGCTGCTGGGCCACGAGGCCGAGGAGTACCTGCTCGACGGTCCCGGCGAGCCCGGACTCGGCCGGACGCCGTGGTCGCTGGAGCATCCCGTCGTACTGGACACGGCGCGGGCCGAGCGGGAACTGGGATACCGCCCGGCCTGCGACTGGGCGGGTTCGCTGCCCGGGACGGTGGCGTGGCTGGTGGAGGCCGCGCGCGGGCGCGACTGGCGCGAGGCGTTCCCGCGCCTCGCCGCGCGGTGGGGGCGTACGGCCTTCGACTACGCGGCGGAGGACCTCGCCGTCGCGGCCGGACAGGTGGGCGGCCGCCCTCTCGTACCGGCGCAGCGGAGGTGAGTTGTGCCGGGCGAGGGGTGGCGGGGGTCGCTCTTCCCGTCATGTCCTCGGGGCGGAACGGCACGTCGGCAGGCGGAAACCGAGAGGTTTCCCGGAGCTGCCCGCGGTACGGCGAAACCCTCACACCGCCGTATCCGCAGGACCGGCCCGGACAGCGACCCGGAACCTGAACCTCCGGCTCATCCCGCAAGCCGGATTTCCGCCTGCTCGATGTAGGCCGGTACGTAGCGCTGTGCCCGTTCGCCGGTGGCGGCGCCGGACCCCCTCCCCGACCATGGCGCTGTCGGTGACACCCGCCGAGAACGGCGGGGCCGGTGAGATGAAGGGAGTCTCGATGAACGAGGAGATCGAGCAGGTCGAGGAAACGGAACTGCCCGAGTTCGCGCTGATGATCGACCTTCCCGACTAGAGCCGGCACTGCTTCCAGACCTGACACCGCGTCGCAATCCGTGCGGCGGGCCGCTCCGGTCCGCCGCACGCCGCTGCCCAGGACGGAAGAGGACGGGAAGGGACGGCATGCACGTCGAGCCGGACACGCGGGGAGCCGTCGCCGACCGGACGGCGCTGCTGGAGCGCATGCGCGGGGTGCTCGACCGGGCGGAACTGCCGCCACCGAAGGGCGGGTCCGACGGGCTGCGCCATCCGGCCGCCGTCGAACTCGTCCACACCGTGCAAGGCGCCCTGCGCTCCGGCCCGCTCCCGCCGCAGCGGCGGCGGACGTTCGCGGACCGGCTGGAGCGGCTGCCCGCGCCGTCCTTCGGTCCGGCCGAACCGCAGGGCCACCTGAGCCGCAGCGTGGCGCGCGCGCTGAAGGCCGTACCGCCCGCCGCGCGGGGGGACGGGCAGCCGGTCACCGTCGAGGTCGCCGCATGGCGCGGCGCCGAGCGCGAGGTGCTGGCCGAGGCCGTCCGCCTGCTGACCCGGGTGTGGCCCGAAAGCGCCGCGGAGACGCGGGAGACGGTCACGGAGGTCGCGCTGCTGGAAGGCGACGCGATCGACGGGTTCACGGACTTCACCGTTCACGGCGCCGTCCTGATCAATCGGACGCGACTGACGACGAGCGCCGCCGGCCTGCCCGCCGCGGTGCGCTGCGCCGAGGCACTGGTGCACGAGGGAGCGCACACCCGGTGCAACGCCGCCGCGTTGACGCGACCGTTCCTGCTGCCCGACCCGTCGAACGCCGCCGAACACCCGGACCGGCCCGGGGACCTCCTGGTGGCCACGCCGCTGCGGGCTGATCCCAGGCCGCTGACCGGGCTGTTCCAGCAGACCGTGGTCCTGGCCCGCAGCGTGCTGTTCTACCGGCGGCTCGGCGCCCTGGGCCCGCAGACCGACGCCCGCCGCGACCGCCTGGTGGGCTCCGCGCACCAGGCCGTGACGACGCTGACCGCCCACGCCGGCCGGCTGACCCCGCACGGGCGCCAGGTGCTCGCGGAGTGCGCCGCCGTGCTGGAGAGGACCGCGTGAGCGCCTGGACGCCGCAGGTCTTCGTCCCGTTCCCGGAGCGGCCGGACGTCCTGATCGCACGCGTCGCCGCCCGGTCGCCGGCCTTCGCGGGGACGAGTGCGGCCGCGGGCGCGCCGGTCCTCGTCGGCAGCGCCGCCGGGCACGAGCGGGACCGTGTCACCACCGGCGCGCGCGGAGAACTCCTGGAGCGGCTGGGCAACGTGATGGCGGGCCGGGAGGCGGAGGCCGCCGCCGAGGTCGTCGCGACCCACGGGGAACTACGCCGCCGGGGGATCCCCGCACTCGCACCGGACGTACGGCCCGACGCCCGCCGGCTGTGGGTCCGCGGCCGTACGACGCGGGGCGCGGAGATCCTCGTACCGGCCGGCTCGGCGTTCCTCCAGCACCGCCCGCCGACCGGATGCGACGCCGGGCCGTCGTCCGGCTCCACCGGCGTCGCCGCGCACCCCGACCCGGAGGCGGCGGCGCGGCACGCGGCATGGGAGGTACTCGAACGCGACCTGGTGCGGCGCAGCTGGTACGGGCTCGCCGGCCGGGCGCCGAGCCTGCTCCCGGACCCGCTGCCACCGCCGCTGGCCGCTCTCGTCGGGGCCACGGGACTCGCGGCGACGTCCTTCGCCGTCCCCGCCCCCGAGGGGACCGGCTGCGTCGTGGTGTGCCTGCACCGCCCCGACGGCACGGGCCAGGCGTTCGGGGCCCGGTGCGGGCCCGCGGACACGGTCCCGGACCTGGTCGAGAAGGCGGCGTACGAGGCGCTCATGGTGCGGTGGAGCATGGGCACGCGGGTCGCGCGCCGCACCTGGGACCAGTGGCAGGGCAGCGGCGCGCCCGCCACCGCCGTGCAGCACGCGCTGTGGACGTACCACCGGCAGGACAGCCTGCGCCTGTGGGACGTCCGCACCGGACCGGACCGGCAGCACGGGACCACCGTACGGAGCGCCCCGCGGACCGATCCTCGGACCGACCCGCGGACCGACCCGCTGCACGTCCTCGCCGAGCACACCGGCCAGGACGTGATCCTCGTGCCGACCACGGGGAGACCCGCCCGCGACGCGGGCCTGCACGTGGTGCGCGTCCTGGCTCCGGGGGCCCTTCCGCTGCCCTCCCTCACCCCCTCAGGCCACCCGCACCCCTTCGGTTAGGAGCCCCGTGAACCGCGAACACCCCCGGCCCCGGCCCGGCTACGCCACCGAGTTCGCCGACGACTACGACCGCTGGTTCGGCAAGCGGCGCACCACCGGGACGACGGTCGACGCGGTCGCCGCCCTCGCGGGCGCCGGGCCGGTACTCGAACTCGGCATCGGAACCGGCCGAATCGCCCTGCCGCTGCGCGAACGCGGCATCGAGGTGCACGGTGTCGACGGCTCGGAGGCGATGGTCGGCCGCCTGCGCGCCAAACCGGGCGGAGCGCGGATCCCCGTGACGATCGGGGACTTCGCCGACGTACCCGTCACCGGGGCCTTCACCCTGGTCTTCCTCGCCGGTGGCACCTTCTTCGAACTGCCGGACCAGGCGAGCCAGGCGCGCTGCTTCGCCAACGTGGCGGCGCACCTTGCCCCCGGCGGTCTCTTCGTCTTCGACTCCCACGTACCCGAGGCCCTCGCGGCGGCGACGGGCCCCGACATCGTCACCGAAGGCGACGACCACCTGGTCCTGTGCTACCGGCGGCTCGATCCGTCGGCCCAGCGCTACCACTCGCACTACGTCATCCACGAGGACGGCGCCACCCGCCACCTGCGCGTCGCGTTCCGCTACGCCGGCTGCGGCGAGCTCGACCTGATGGCGGACCGGGCGGGGCTGCGGCTCAAGGAACGCTGGGGCGACTGGTCGGGAGCGCCCTTCACCCGTGACAGCGCCTACCACGTCTCCGTGTACGAACGCCCCTGACCGGCGCCGGTGGAGGGCAGGCCTTGGAGGGCCGTATGGATCAGACAGCGCACATCCGCTCGTTCCCCTTCGACTACGCGGACGGGCTCGATCCGGTCCCCGAGTTCGCCGAGCTGCGCCGCGAGGATCCGGTCGTACGGGTCCGGCTGCCCAGCGGTGACACCGCATGGCTGGTCACCCGCCACGCCGACGTCCGCCGCGTCCTGGCCGGTTCGGGCTTCAGCCGCACCCGCGCGACCCGGGGGGAGGGCGCGCGCATCAACCGTACGACCACGCTGCCCGACTCGATCCTCGCCGCGGACCCGCCCGAGCACTCCCGGCTGCGCCGCCTCGTCGCGCCCGCGCTGACCGTGCGCCGGGCGGAGGCGATGCGACGCGACATCGCGCTGTTGGCCGACGACCTGCTGACAGCGCTGGAGAAGCGGCCCCTTCCCGCCGATCTCGTCGCGCACTTCACCCGTCCGCTGCCCCTGACCGTCATCTGCGATCTGCTGGGGACACCCCGTATGGACGGCACGCTGCTCGACGGGTGGAACGAGGCCATGCGCAGCGTCACCGCCCTGCCGGACGCCGAGGTGACGGCAGCCGTGGACGAGATGACCGGCTACCTCACCGGACTCATCGCCGCCAAACGCGCCCACCCCGCCGACGACATGCTGAGCGTCCTCATCGCGGCGCGCGACCAGGGCGACCGGCTGAGCGAGGGCGAACTCGTCTCGTTCTGCGTCGTCCTGCTCGCGGGCGGCTACGGCACCACCTCGCACCGGCTCGCCGGGCTGATCCACCTCCTGCTGCGACAACCCGAGCGCTACGCGCTGCTGTGCCGCGAGCCCGCGCTGATCCCCGGTGCCGTCGAGGAACTCCTGCGGTACGCCCAGGCCACCGTGGGCGGCAATCTGCGGGTAGCCACCGAGGACGTGGTGCTGGGCGGTGTGACGGTCAAGGAGGGGGAGGCGGTGCTCGCGCTCACCTCGTCGGCCAACCACGACGAGAGCGTCTACGCGGAGCCCGGCCTGCTCGATCTCACCCGCCCCGCACCGGCGCACCTGGCCTTCGGGCACGGCGCCCACTTCTGCGTGGGCGCGCAACTGGCCCGGGTCCAGCTCCAGGAGGCCCTGGCCGCTCTGGTGGGCCGGTTCCCCGCCCTGCGGGCAGCCGGCCCGGTCCACTGGACGAGGGGGCTGGTCACCCGGGCCCCGCGCAACCTGCCCGTGGAGTGGTGAGGGCCGGGCCTCGCCGTCAGCGCAGGGTGGACAGGAGGGCCGCGAGGGTGGGGGTCCAGGCGCTGGTGGACGGGGTGCCGTAACCCAGTACGAGCGCGTCGCGCACCGGCATGGCCGACTCCGGGTGCCGGTAGCGCGCGAGTCCCTCCAGCGCCAGGTCCTGCCCGGCGGCCGCGGCCCGGATCAGCTCGCTCTCCGCGCCCGCCGGCAGGTCCACCACCGCGTGCAGGCCCGCCGCGATGCCGGAGACGGCCGCCCGGCCGGCCAGAGCCGCCACCAGTTCGTCGCGCCGGCGCCGGTAGCGCAGCCGCATGCCGCGCACGTGGCGGTCGTAGGCCCCGGACGTGATGAACTCCGCCAGAGTCAGCTGGTCCAGGGCGCTGGAGGTCCAGTCGACCCGGCCCTTCACCGCCAGGACCTCGTCCACCAGCCCCGGCGGGAGCACCATCCAGCCCATCCGCAGTCCCGGCGCCAGGGACTTGCTCGCCGTGCCGAGGTGGACGACCCGGTCGGGGTCGAGCCCCTGGAGCGCGCCGACCGACTGGCGGTCGTAGCGGAACTCCCCGTCGTAGTCGTCCTCCAGGATCAGCCCGCCCGTGGTCCGCGCCCAGTCCACGGCCGCCGCCCGCCGGTCAGGGCTGAGCGCCGCGCCCGTCGGGCACTGGTGCGCGGGGGTCAGCAGCACCGCGCCGACCCGGGGGCCGAGCCCGGCCAGGTCCGGAGTCCGGGCCCCGGCCTCGTCCAGCCACAGCGGACGGGTCCGCAGGCCCGCCCCGGTCAGCAACTCCCGGTGCAGGTCCAGGCTGTAGCCCTCCACCGCCACCTCCCGCACCCGCCGCTCCCGCAGCACCCGCGCGAGCAGCATCAGCGCGTGCGCGAACCCCGAGCACAGCACGATCCGGTCCGGATCCGCGTACACGCCCCGCGCCCGCGCCAGGTACCCGGCGAGCGCCTCGCGCAGCTCCACCCGGCCCCGTCCGTCCGGGCCGTAGCCGAAGGCGTCGTTGGGGGCGTCCGTCAGCGCCCGCCGGGCCGCCGCGAGCCAGGCCGTACGGGGGAAGCCGCCCAGGTCCGGGGAGCCGGGCACCAGGCTGTACGCGGGACCCCGGCGCGCGGGGCTCCGTACGCGGGCGGCGGCCGCCGGGTGGCGGGGCCGCGCCCGTTCGGCGACCCGGGTCCCGGAGCCCCGACGGGCCGTCAGCCAGCCTTCGGCGACGAGTTCGGCGTACGCCTCCGCGACCGTGTTGCGGGCGATCCCGAGGTCGGCCGCGAAGGACCGCGAGGACGGCAGCCGGGCCCCGGGCGCCAGCCGCCCGCTGCGCGCGGCCTCCCGCAACGCCTCGGCCAGTCCGGCCCGCAGCCCGCGCCCCGCCGTGAGCTCCAGGTGCAGGTCGGCACCGAAAGTGGCCCATGATCCAGTCATGGACATGGACCATAGCGGCGGGCCGCCCGGTCCGTACGGTGAGGGACATGAGCAACCACACCCAGTCCGCCCCGATCGCGGAACTCGCCGCCGAACACGCCCCCCGCATGCACATGGCCAAGGTCGCACCGGAGTTCTACAAGGCCGTCATGGGCATGGAGATCGCCTCCAGGAAGGGCCTGGACCCGGTCCTCGTCGAACTCGTCAAGATCCGCGCCTCGCAGCTCAACCACTGCGCCTTCTGCCTGGACATGCACACCAAGGACGCGCTCGCGGCGGGCGAGAGCGTCGAACGGATCGTGCTCCTCGGCGCCTGGGAGGAGTCGCGCCACTTCTACACGGAGAAGGAGCTGGCGGCGATCGCGCTGACCGAGGCCGTCACCGTCCTGACGGACGGTTTCGTGCCCGACGAGGTCTACGCGAAGGCCGCCGAGCACTTCGAGGAGGGCGAACTGGCCCAGCTCATCGCCGTGATCGCGACGATCAACGTGTGGAACCGCATCGGCGTCTCCACCCGTTCGGTCCCGGGGCACTACACCGTCGGCATGTACGGCGCCTGACAGGCGTGCGGACGCCAGAACGCCCCGGCGGGCAGTGCCGCCGGGGCGTTCTCGCGTACCAGTGCCGATCTCACTGCCGGTCTCAGTACCGATCCGACCGGATCGGGTGAGGACGGATCAGGTGAGGACGGATCAGGTGAGGACGGATCAGGTGAGGACGGATCAGATCAGGCCGAGCGCGCGCACCGCGTCGCGCTCCTCGACGAGCTCCGCCACGGACGCGTCGATGCGCGTACGGGAGAACTCGTTGATGTCCAGGCCCTGGACGATCTCGTACTTGCCGTTCTTGGTGGTGACGGGGAAGGAGGAGATGATGCCCTCCGGGACGCCGTAGGAGCCGTCCGACGGGATGCCCATCGAGGTCCAGTCGCCGGCGGCGGTGCCGTTGACCCAGGTGTGCACGTGGTCGAGGGCGGCGTTCGCGGCCGAGGCGGCCGAGGACGCGCCACGGGCCTCGATGATCGCCGCGCCGCGCTTCGCGACGGTCGGGATGAAGGTCTCGGCGAGCCACAGCTCGTCGTTGACGACCTCGGCGGCGTTCTTGCCGGCGATCTCCGCGTGGAAGATGTCCGGGTACTGGGTGGCCGAGTGGTTGCCCCAGATGGTCAGACGCTTGATGTCGGAGACGGCGGCGCCGGTCTTGGCGGCCAGCTGCGAGATCGCGCGGTTGTGGTCCAGACGGGTCATCGCGGTGAAGCGCTCGGCCGGCACGTCCGGGGCGGCGGCCTGCGCGATGAGCGCGTTGGTGTTGGCCGGGTTGCCCACGACCAGGACCTTGATGTCGTCCGCGGCGTGCGCGTTGATCGCGGCACCCTGCGGCTTGAAGATGCCGCCGTTGGCGGCGAGCAGGTCACCGCGCTCCATGCCCTTGGTACGCGGGCGGGCGCCGACGAGCAGCGCCACGTTCGCACCCTCGAAGCCCTTGTTCGGGTCGTCGAAGATGTCGATGCCGGCGAGCAGCGGGAAGGCGCAGTCGTCGAGCTCCATGGCGGTGCCCTCAGCGGCCTTCATGCCCTGCGGGATCTCCAGGAGGCGGAGCCTCACCGGCACGTCGGCGCCGAGCAGGTGGCCGGAGGCGATGCGGAAGAGCAGCGCGTAGCCGATCTGGCCGGCAGCGCCGGTCACGGTGACATTCACGGGAGTGCGGGTCATGGCCTTCTCCGTTAGACAGCTGGCGGTGGGGCGTCCCTGCCCCAAGTGCTGGGAGGACGCCGCTTCCCTGTCCTGTGAATCTTGACGTGAAGAGACATCCGCCGGTCAGGCTATCCGACCCGCGAGGCCACCAACCCCCGGGTCCGTGTGGTGCACGGCACACGGACCCCGTACGGCCTCGTCCGTCCCCGTCCGGGCTAGCGGACGGTGAAGCGGACCGCGTCCTCCAGGAAGGGCACCTCCAGCAACGGCTTCGGCTCCATGACCAGCGCGAGGAGGGTGATCGCCACGCCCAGCAGCCCGTACGTGACCATGTCCGTGAAGCGGGAGCGCACCGCGAGCATGCCCACCGAGGGCAGCACGCGCCGCAGCGCCGACGCCGCGATCAGCGCGACGCCGATCATCAGACAGCCGACCCGCGGATGGCCCATCGCGGTGGACAGCAGCCCGGCCGCGGTGGCGGTCAGGACGCTGAGCATCGGCCACTGACGGGCGGGCGCGGGCGCGTCCCCGGGCGCGGCGCGGCCGCCGCCCTCGGGGCGGGCGGTGTCCTGGGTGACGGAGGGGAAGCGGCGCGACTTGGCCACGGCGCGGGTTTCCGCCGGGGGCTCGGGCTGCGGCTCGGAGGCCGTGCCGGAGGGCGAGGCCTCGGCCTCGTCGCGGTCGCGGTCGCGGTCGCCGTCGCGGTCAGGCCGCACTGGTGATCCGTTCCGCCGCCTCGACGACGTTGACCAGCAGCTGCGCGCGGGTCATCGGGCCGACGCCTCCCGGATTCGGGGAGATCCAGGCGGCCACCTCGGCGACGCCCGGGTGGACGTCCCCGACGATCTTGCCCTTCTCGTCGCGGCTGACGCCCACGTCGAGCACGGCCGCGCCCGGCTTCACGTCCTCCGGCTTGACCAGGTGCGCGACGCCGGCCGCCGCCACGACGATGTCCGCCTGCCGCAGCAGCCCGGAGAGGTCGCGCGTACCGGTGTGGCACAGGGTCACGGTGGCGTTCTCGGACTTGCGGGTGAGCAGGAGCCCGATGGACCGCCCGACGGTGATGCCGCGGCCCAGGACGACGACGTGCGCGCCGTTGATCTCGACCTTGTGGTGGCGCAGCAGCTCGACGATCCCGAACGGGGTGCAGGGCAGCGGGCCCGGCTCGTTCAGCACCAGCCGGCCCAGCGACATGGGGTGCAGGCCGTCGGCGTCCTTGGCCGGATCCATCAGCTCCAGGACCCGGTTGGTGTCGATGCCCTTCGGGAGCGGAAGTTGGACGATGTAGCCCGTGCACTGCGGGTCGGCGTTGAGTTCGCGTACGACCGCCTCGATGTCCTCCTGGGAGGCCGAAGCGGGCAGTTCGCGCTGGATGGAGGCGATGCCGACCTCGGCGCAGTCCTTGTGCTTGCCGTTGACGTACCAGCGGCTGCCCGGATCGTCACCGACCAGCAGGGTGCCGAGGCCGGGGGTGACACCCCGGGCCTTCAGCTCCGCCACTCGGGCGGTCAGTTCGGACTTGATCGCGGCTGCGGTGGCCTTGCCATCGAGAATCTGGGCGGTCATGTGTCCATCCTCCCGGATGGAGTGGCCCCGGTTCCAGTCAAGCCACTCGCCGGAGCACACCGTTCATTGCACTTGCACAACAAGTCACCTACCGCGCGGGAACCAACTGGACAAGGCCCGTCCGGCGGACCACGATGCCAGGACCAGAGTGCCGCGGGCAGTGCCGGGGGGCGGACCGCAAGACGCAGAGTTCCTCCACGGGGTTGCCGTGCGTCCCCGCACTTCCACGGAGGAACACCTCAAGATGAGCTTCGGCGACCCGAACAACCCGTACGGACAGCAGCCCCAGGCCCCGCAGGGCCAGCCCGGCTACGGCTACCCGCAGCAGGCCCCGCAGGGCGTTCCGCCGCAGGGTGGCTACGGCTACCCGCAGGGCGCCCCGGTCGGCCCCGGCGGTTACATGGGCGGCCCCATGGAGATGCCGGGTGGCGTCAAGGGCGCCCGCGTCATGCTCTACATCCTCGGTGGCCTGCAGGTCATCGGCGCACTGGTCACCATGGTGGCCTCCGCCTGGATCGCCGAAATGATCTCGGGCGCCGACACGTCGGGCTCGGGCCTCAGCAGCACCGACACCGACACTGCCGCGGCCATGGGCGCGGGCGTCATGATCTTCATCGGTGTGATCGTCCTGGGCTTCGCCCTCTGGGCCATCCTCACCGGCGTCAAGCTGGACAAGGGCCGCAGCGGTGTCCGCATCTCGGGCATCATCTACGCCTCCGTCACCGCCCTCTTCAGCCTCTTCAGCCTCTTCACCGCGAACGTCTTCGCGCTGATCAGCCTCGTGCTCGGCATCCTCATCATCGTCTTCCTCGCGAAGGGCGACGCGTCCCAGTACTTCAACCGCCCGCGGCACTGACCCCGTAGGCCCCCGCACAACGGCGAAGGCCGCGTCCCGCAGGTGCGGGACGCGGCCTTCGCCGTTGGCGTGCTGCCGGGATCAGTGGAAGAAGTGGCGGGTGCCGGTGAAGTACATCGTCACGCCCGCCTTCCGCGCCGCCTCGACGACCTGCTCGTCGCGGACGGAACCACCCGGCTGGACCACGGCCTTGATGCCCGCGGCCGTCAGGATCTCCAGCCCGTCCGGGAAGGGGAAGAAGGCGTCGGACGCGGCGTACGAGCCCTGCGCGCGCTCGGCGCCCGCCCGCTCGACGGCGAGCTTCGCGGAGTCGACGCGGTTGACCTGGCCCATGCCGACGCCGACCGAGGCGCCGTCCTTGGCGAGCAGGATGGCGTTGGACTTGACGGCCCGGCAGGCCTTCCACGCGAAGGCCAGCTCGGCGAGCTCGGCCGGGGAGAGGGCGTCGCCGGTGGCGAGGGTCCAGTTGGCCGGGTCGTCGCCCTCGGCCTGGAGGCGGTCCGTGACCTGGAGCAGCGCGCCGCCGTCGATCGTCTTGACCTCGACCCGGCTCGTCGGGGCGCCCTCGGCGCGCAGGACGCGGATGTTCTTCTTGCGGGCGAGGACCTCGACCGCACCGTCCTCGTACGCCGGGGCGACGATGACCTCGGTGAAGATCTCGGCGACCTGCTCGGCCAGCTCGACGGTGACCGGCCGGTTGACGGCGATCACGCCGCCGAACGCGGACAGCGGGTCGCAGGCGTGCGCCTTGCGGTGGGCCTCGGCGACATCGTCACCGATGCCGATGCCGCACGGGTTGGCGTGCTTGATGATCGCGACGCAGGGCTCGGCGTGGTCGTACGCGGCACGGCGCGCGGCGTCCGTGTCCGTGAAGTTGTTGTACGACATCTCCTTCCCGTGCAGCTGCTCCGCCTCGGCGAGACCGCCCGTTCCGTCGACGTAGAGCGCGGCGCCCTGGTGCGGGTTCTCGCCGTAGCGCAGGACGTTCTCGCGGGCGTACGTGGCGCCGAGGAAGTCCGGGAAGCCACTGTCGTCGGCGGCGGCGTAGTCGTCGGCGAACCAGGACGCGACCGCCACGTCGTAGGCGGCGGTGTGCTGGAACGCCTCGGCCGCGAGCCGCTTGCGGGCGGTCAGGTCGAAGCCGCCGCCCTGGGCGGCGGCGAGGACGTCGGCGTAGCGGGCGGGGCTGGTGACGACCGCGACGGAGGGGTGGTTCTTGGCGGCGGCGCGGACCATCGACGGGCCGCCGATGTCGATCTGCTCCACGCACTCGTCGGGGGCGGCGCCGGAGGAGACGGTCTCCCGGAACGGGTAGAGGTTGACGATCACCAGGTCGAAGGGCTCGACACCCAGCTCCGCGAGCTGGCTGCGGTGGTCCTCCAGGCGCAGGTCGGCGAGGATGCCGGCGTGCACGCGGGGGTGGAGGGTCTTGACGCGGCCGTCGAGGCACTCGGGGAAGCCGGTGAGCTCCTCGACCTTGGTGACGGGCACCCCGGCCGCGGCGATCCTGGAGGCGGTCGAGCCGGTGGAGACGAGCGCGACGCCCGCCTCGTGCAGGCCGCGGGCCAGCTCTTCCAGTCCCGTCTTGTCGTAGACACTGACGAGCGCACGCCGGATCGGCCGCTGAGTCGTGGTCGGTTCGTTGCTCTCTACGGTCTCTGCGGCGGTCACAGGATTGTTACCTTTCGTCCCTCAATGCGGTAGCCGTGCCGGGCCAGACGCCCCACGACATCGACGAGCAGCGTGCGCTCGACTTCCTTGATGCGCTCGTGAAGAGCGGCTTCGTCTTCCCCGTCCCGGATCTCGACGACACCCTGGGCGATGATCGGACCGGTGTCCACGCCGCTGTCCACGAAGTGGACCGTGCAGCCGGTGACCTTCGCGCCGTAGGCGAGGGCGTCCCGCACGCCGTGCGCGCCCGGGAAGGCCGGGAGGAGCGCCGGATGGGTGTTGACGAACCGGCCGCCGAAGCGGTCGAGGAAGCTCTTTCCGACGATCTTCATGAACCCGGCCGAGACCACGAGGTCCGGCGCGTGGGCGGCGGTCGCCTCGGTGAGGGCGGCGTCCCACTCCTCGCGGCTCCCGTAGTCCTTGACCGGACACACGAAGGTGGGGATCCCGGCCTTCTCCGCCCGCTCCAGGCCGGCGATGTTCGCGCGGTCGGCGCCCACGGCGACGACTTCGGCGCCGAAGCCCTCGGCTCCGCCGGGGTGGGCGTCGATGGCGTCGAGCAGGGCCTGGAGGTTGGTGCCGGAGCCGGAGACCAGCACGACCAGGCGGGAGGCGGCCATGGGAGGCCCTTTCTTGCGGGAATGCCGTTGTTCGTCTTGTGTGGTCGTACGAAACTCCGAGGCACCGATGTATGGGCAACCGTACGAAGCCACCGACCGCCTGCAACGATACCTGCACACCCGACCGCCCCCGAGGGACGGGGGGACCGGCGGGCGGTAGCGTCTGGCCTACAAGCGCACGCGCGCCGCATGCCCGCGTCCACGACACAGGGGAAGTAACGCACTCGATGCCGGACCGCCGTCAGCCCGACTCCTCGACCGACGACAACCCCTTCGCGGCGCCCCCGGAAGGCCGGCCCGACCAGCCGTGGCAGCCGCGCGACGGCGGCGGCACCCAGGGTCCCGGCCCGTCCGGCCCCGGCCCGTCCGGCCCCGGCCCCTCCGGTCCCGCGCCCGAGGGCCCGGCGCGGTGGGACCCGATGGACCCGCTCCAGCGGCGGGCGCGGTACGCGTTGCTGGCGGGCATGTGGGGCTTCTTCTTCGGGATCTTCGGGATTCCCTCGATGGGGCTGATGCTGGGCGCGCTCGCGATGTACTGGGGCATCAGCGCGCTCCGCGCCAAGCCGGCCCCCCAGCCGCCCGACCCGGCGGCGCGCCCCCAGCGCGCGGCGGCGGTCAGCGGCCTGGTGACGGCGTCACTGGCCCTGGCCCTGGCGGCGAGCTCGTACGCGCTGCAGATCACGTACAAGGACTTCTACGTCTGCCGGGAGGACGCCCTCACGAGGACGGCGGAACTCCAGTGCAACACCCTCCTGCCGGACAACATCCTGGGCGACATCCTCAAGGTCCAGCGCTAAGCCCCCGGGCTCCGCCACTCCACTCAGCCCCGCCGGCCGCCCAACCTCGCCCCCGAACCCAGCCCCGCCGGCGTTTGAGGCGCGGGGCCTGGGGCGGAGCCCCAGAAGGCCGGGCGCAGCCCGGACAGGTCCGCCCTGGTGACGCTAGGCGTCGGGGGCCGCGGGGGCAGGGCGGCGGGACAGGACGCGGGCCCCCACCACCGGCGGCAGCAGCGGCGGCGGCGGCGCTGAAGGGGTCGGCGGCGCAGGAACCGGCGGAGCCAGCGGCACGGGAACCGGTGGAACCAGCGGCTGGGCGGCGCTGCGCAGCGCCGCCCAGCGGAGTTCCCGGACCCCGGAGTCGTGCCAGGCATCGTCGACGACCTCGGCGGCAGCCCCCCGCGCCGGCCGCATCCGCCACGCATGCACCCCCACCGCCAAGGGCACGGCCAGCGCCAGCGTCCACACCGCCGCCGCGCCTCCCACGGCCCACCACACCGGCCCGAAGCTCGCCAGCGCCCGCGACCCCAGCGGCCCCGCCGAGGCCGCCGCCAGCCCGGCCATCGCCAGCCCGCACACCACCGCGCCGAGCGCCGCGGTCAGCGCGGTCTCCCCGTACGAGACCTCCCGCGCCCGCCGCACCGCGAACCACCCCACCACCAGCCCGGCCAGCACCGGCACCCCGGCCGCCGCCCACGTCACCGGCGTTCCCGCGCCCTCCGGCGGCAGCGCCGCCAGCAGCGGGAACCTCGGCAGCGCGGCCGAACCCTCGAACCCGAACGGCGTCGCCGTCGCGCCCGTGCCCAGCGCGAAGCCGGGCCCGAGCCCGTACGCCGCGCCCCACACCATCGCGTTCGGGATCAGCGTCAACGCGAGCAGCAGGACCGCGAACCGCCCCGACCACACCCCGGTCAGCGTCAGGAACGACGTCTGCACCTCCGCCGCGTGCCACGCCAGCGAGGCTCCGACCAGCAGGATGCCGCCGCCCAGCAGGACGAGGACCCCGGCCGTACCGGAGCGCAGCGCCAGCGCGTAACGGGGGCGCGCGATGGCCTTTCGTACGCCCCCCGGCACCCAGTCGGGCAGCGGCCCGAGCGGCCGGCCCTTGGCCGCCCACACCCCGCCGGCGGCGGCGAGGACCGCCACCAGCGGTACGTGCCAGGCCGCGCTGAGCGGGTCGGCGGGCATGGGCCCGCCGGCCGCGTACACCGTGGCCAGCGCGCCGACGGTGAGGTACCCGCAGGTCACGGCGGAGACCACGACTCCGCCCGGCAGCACTCCACCCTCCTCGCCCTCCCCGTCCTCGCCGGCCGCGCTCCCCAGCCGCGCGGCCCGCCGCATGAGCAGTACGGGCAGGGCCACCAGCAGCAACGGGGTCACGCCGACGGGTGCGGGCACGCCGGAGAGGGTTTCGTAGCGGACGAGTTCCGTCCCGTGGGCCAGCAGCCACAGCCCGGCGGCGAGGTGCAGCGCGCCGCCCGGGCCGCTGTCCGGGTAGGGCGAACTGATCCACAGCACGATCACGAGCACGGCGAGGAAGCCGAGCCCCAGTCCGGCGGCCACGGCGCCGCCCAGCACGCAGGCCGCGGCAGCCGGGGAACGGCGCCGCACACCGGCGTGCGGGGCCGTCGACAACGGGGTCCCGCGTTCGGTCACTTGGGTCACCCCGCCATGGTGCCAACGACACGCGCTATGGCCGGGTAACAGGCGAATGTCCGTGGTGTCGCTCAATATACGTTTATGTACTTTTTCGCCCAGGGCTGCCGGGTCGCGGGGAGTGTGGCATGACACAAGGCGTCGAGACGACCTCCGGCTCGGAGCTGGGCCTCCCCTCACCCAAGGAGCGCCGCAAACTGCGCGAAGCGGGCGAGCTGACGCACGAGGAGGTCGCGGCGGCCATGGGGGTCGCCGTGAGTACGGTCCGCTCCTGGGAAACGGGCCGCACCAGACCCCGGGGCAAGAAACGGGAGGCGTACGGGAAGTTCCTGGCCCGCCTCGCGGACCCGGACGCATATGCCGACGCCGACGCCGCCGCGGACCCGACCGCCGAGGCCGAGGCCGGAACCGGAACCCAGACCCGAGCCGGAGCCAGGACCGGACCCGGAACCGAGACCGGAACCAGAGGCAAGACCGGAGCGGGTACCAGGGCCGGAACCGGAGCCAAAACCGAAGCCCGAGCCGAGACCGGAGCCGAGAGCCGAGCCGAGGCCGGAGCCGAGACCCGAGCCGAGACCGGAGCCACCGTCGGCACCGGTGACGGCGACCGCGACCGCGACGTCGGCATTCTGGCCGCCCCCGCGGAATCCTCCGTCCCGGAACCCGCCGCACCCGACCCCGAAGCCCCGGCGGAACCCGCCCCGCCGCTCCTGCCCGACCAGGCCTTCGACGCCCTCTACGCCGCGACCGCCCCCGCCCTCGTCCGCCAGGCCTACCTGCTGACCGGCCGCCGCGCCCTCGCCGAGGAGGCCGTGGAGCGGGCCTTCCGCCAGGCCTGGAACCAGTGGCCCAAGGTGGCCACCGATCCCGACCCGGTCGGATGGGTGCGCGCGGCCTCGTACGAGTGGGCCCTCTCCCCCTGGCTCCACCTCCGCCGGTCGCACCGGACCGCCGTCAGGCGCGACAAGCCCCCGGCCGAGCCCGCCGACCGGATCCTGCTGGCCGCCATGCTCGCGCTGCCCCCGGCGCACCGCCGTACGGTGCTGCTCTACGACGGCGTCGGCCTCGACCTGCCAGACACCGCCGCCGAGACCGAGGCCAGCACCCCCACCGCCGGGCACCGCCTGCTCCACGCGCACGCCGACCTCGCCGACCGGATCCCCGAACTGGCCGACGTGGCGCCCGAGAAGCAGTCCGCCCTGCTGCGCGAGCGGTTCGCCGCGCTCCAGCCCGCCGTACGGCTGGACCCGCGCCCGGCGGTCGTCCTGCGCACCACGGCGGAGCACCGCGCGCGGCGGTGGACGCGCGCCGCGCTCGGCCTGACGGCGGTGATCGCCGTCGCTACCGCGTACACCGCCGTCACCGCGCCGACCCAGTACGAGCCCCCGATGGCGCCCGGGTCGAACGTCTCGGGCGTCCCGCCGCACAGCGGCCCCCAGAGGCTGACCGAGGAGAGCATGGTGCTCCAGGACATGCTGCGCTCCCACCCGGCCGCCGGGCCCGCCCGGATCTCCCCCGAGGGCGAATGAGGAACGGGCGTGGCCCGCACCCCGAGGGGTGCGGGC
>NZ_JBSFTP010000102.1:0-22743 GCF_053591315.1 Streptomyces sp. NPDC003042 | reverse complement strand
CGCCGATCAGGCGACGGCCGAACCAGTGGTATCCAAACCACCGACACCCGCACTGACGAGGTAATCAACACCTCCCGCACAGCGGGGGAAGCTCAACAGCCCGCGGTTGCACCGGATAGCCGATCCGGGTGATGTCCTCGGCGAGGTCCTCAAGTCGAACCGCGGGGTTCAAGGCCGAGACGACTTCCTGCGTCAGCGGCTTGAGGTCATAGACGTGCCGGACCACTTCCAGGGCCGGTGTCACCTCGTAGTACCCCTCGACGAACTCCAGACAGGCCTCGGCTCTACCCTCCAGCAGGAGCCCGACCAACCCCTCGGCACCGTCTGCGTCATCCTCGTCCTGGTCCGGGACCTGAATGTCGCCGCACTTCCACTCGTCCGGGCGAAGGGGCGGAAGGCCTGCGGGAGCGAGTCGAACAGACCTGGCCATGGCGCCGGGGGCGACACCCGACAGGCAGTGATCACGCCGGCCGTTGCCATCGCATTCCCCGCCGTGGCCACGGCGGCCCCCGCCGTAGAACTCTCCATACAACCGGAATGTAGGATTCCGCCGATCCGCGAAAGAAGGAACGCCAATGTTCGACTCCTTGGCCTCCGGAGGCGACCTCGGTCGGTTCCAGGCGGCTCCGGGCGCCCGCCCCGGCTCGCCGGCGGGTCTCATGCCGCGCTGCGCCGCAAGTGCCATCGACCTGGTCATCGCTGTCGCGGTCATTCTCGTTCCGCTGGTCGGCCTCGACCGGATTCTCACGGCCGCCGGTGTCGGCGACGGTGAAGCCGGTGTGATCTGGCGCACCACCGCCGCACTCGGGGTCGCGGCCTTCCTCCTGCTCTACTCCCCGCTGAGCGTGTCGCGCTGGGGCGCGACTCCGGGCAAGCGGGCCCTGCGCCTCGAAGTGACGCACTTCGAGACCGGCGAGCGCATCGGCTACGGCCCGGCCGTCGTCCGGCACCTCACGAACCTCGTGGTGACCGGCATCCCGGTGCTGTGCGTCGCCAACGTCTCGTCGATCAACCTGGGCAAGGACCGCCGTGGCATGCACGACAAGGCTTCGGGCAGCGCGGTGATCCACCGCCGGTGACGGTGCGGTCAGGGCCGGCTCAAAGGTTCAGGCCCGATGGCAGCCGGGCCGCATCGGTGTGGCGTCGCCGCCAGGACGCGTAGACCTCCTGCCACAGGTCTGGTTCCGCTCCGCCGACCGCTTTTTTCGCCGATGGCGCCGTGCCCACCAACGTCACGCTCCCCGCACCCCCCGGTAGCCGGCGCGTGGTGAGGGCGACCGGAAGCTGGGAGGCGGCGGGCAGCCGACGCTGTTCGTCAGAGTGCTATGCCCTCATTGCGCAGATATTGTGGGAAGTGTGATCGAGTCTGGACGGCCGCGGCTACGTAGGCGCCCGGGCCCGGGAAGACTTGTGCGGCTGTCGCCGGTCATCCTGACCGTCGTCATCGCCAGCCTGGCCTACACCACTCCGCCGGAAATGGCCTTCAGCCGCCTCCTGCCCGCGGCGCCGGCCCTCGCCGCCGCCATGTGGCCGGTGCTCCCCACCGTCCTGCTCGGGACGGTCTGCCTCTTTCTGATGATCGGCCTCAGCCTCGTCTTCCCCGATCTGGGGACGTGGTGGACGGCCGCGGGGATCATCGCGGTCACCGTGGCCGCCGCGTACGGAAGCCATGTCCGGCTCCAGCGGGAGCGCACGCTCTTCCAGGTACGGCTCGTCGCCGACGCGGCGCAGCAGGTGGTGCTGAGCCCCATGCCACGTCGCATCGGCGGCATCGAGATCGAGTCGCTGTATCTCGCGGCCGCGGCGGAGGCCCGCATCGGCGGGGATTTCTACGAGGTGGTCGACACGCCATACGGGGTCCGGCTGCTCATCGGTGACGTGCGGGGCAAGGGCCTGCCGGCAGTGGGGGCGGCCGCGGCGATCGTCAACGCCTTCCGGGAGGCGGCCTACGGCGAGACCGACATGGTCGACGTCGCACGCAGGCTGGACGCCAGCAGCACCCGTTACAACGCCGCCTTTCCCCCCGAGGGGCCGATGGAGCGCTTCGCCACCGCCCTCCTCGTCGAGATCCCGCACGAGGGCAGACGTATCGACATCCTCAACTGCGGACACCCCCCGCCGCTGCTCCTGAACCGCGGGAGACTCCGTGTCCTCGAGCCGGCCACCCCATCGCCACTGCTCAGCCTCGCGGAGCTGATCGGCGATCACTACAACGTCGACATTTTCGACTTCGCCCCCAACGACCTGCTGCTCCTCTACACCGACGGGATCGCCGAGGCCCGCGCCCGCGACGGCGAGTTCTTCCCGCTGGCGGCTTGGATGCGTCGACAGCCCCCGACACCGCCCCGCGAACTGCTCGCGGCTCTTCACCGCGATCTCCTCCACTACAGCAGGGGGCGCCTTGACGACGACATCGCCGCCCTCGCCGTACGCCTGTGCGAGCCCTGAGGCGCGGAGTCCCAGCGAGCGGCCCGCACCACCACCACCACCACCAACGGCGACGGCCAGCACGTGGTGAAGGTGCGGTACACCGGTGACCCGGTGCCCTTCCCCACCGGCCGGCTTGAGTACGCCGTGCGGACCGGCGAGCTGGGGCGCACCGCTCACCCTGACGACGGAGCCCGTGCGCCAAGGGCGGGAAAGCCTGTCGGACAAGATCAGCACCCGGGTCCGGGTCCACCTGTAGTAGCCGAGCCGGAAACCCGACCTTCACCGCCCCGGTAAGAGCTGTGCCGGGGCGAGGGTACGCGCGGCGGATGCTGCGGCGGGCGATCACTCAGTGGCGGTACACCGGGGGTTGTTTATCAAACGGGTCGACCCGTAAAGTAAACGGCATGAGTTCCTCTCCGCCTTCCCGGGGGCGTCCCAGGGATCGCCGCGCGCACGAGGCGATCGTCCGGGCGACCGCAGAGCTCGTGGTGGAAGTCGGCTACGCCGCCACGTCGATCGGCGGGGTGGCCGCCCGCGCCGGTGTCGGCAAGGACACGATCTACCGGCGGTGGCCGGGCAAGGCGGAGCTGGTCTTCGAGGCTGTGTTCACGACCACCGACCATGCTCCGATGCCGGACACCGGAACGCTGACCGGCGACCTGACCGTATTGC
Organism: Streptomyces sp. NPDC003042; assembly: GCF_053591315.1. Taxonomy (NCBI): domain Bacteria; kingdom Bacillati; phylum Actinomycetota; class Actinomycetes; order Kitasatosporales; family Streptomycetaceae; genus Streptomyces; species Streptomyces sp. NPDC003042. Next base: position 19,641 of record NZ_JBSFTP010000102.1, on the reverse strand, counting down.
TGGGCGGCCTGCTCGACGAGTTCCACGCGCCTGCCGCCGCCGCGGCGCTCCCAGGACTGCTCGCTGACTTCGCCGCCGATCCAGTGCTCAAGCAACGCATCCGCGCCGACTTCCTGGCCCCGTCGAAGGAGCGACTGCTGATCCTCTTCGAGCGCGCCGCGCTGCGCGGGGAGATGTCGGCCGACACGCCCGTCGATCTCGTCCTGGACGCTCTGGCCGGAGCCGTGTTCTTCCACGTCGGTCTCGTCGGGGAGCACCCTGACGCGCAGCTGGCCGGCCGACTGGCTGCTGTGATAACCAAGGGAATCGAGATCCGATGAACGGCTGGCTCCTCGCAGCGGGCATCACCGCGTTCGGCGTGGCCGCGGCGCACATCGCCGCCGGTCACCAAGACGTGGTGCGCCCCCTGCTGTCCTGCGGGCTCGCGGACGAACCCAAGCGCGTCCTTCACGCCGTGTGGCACATGGTGAGCGCCGACCTGGTGCTGTCCGCGGTCGCTCTGGTCCACCTCGCGCTGACGGACGGTACGTCGACGCCTGGGCCGGTGGCGTGGTTCGTGGCCGCACACTTCATCGCCTACGCAGTCGCCTTTCTGGTCGTCACACTGTCGGTCGGCTGGCCGAAGCCCCTGCTGCGGCTTCCGCAGTGGATGCTGCTCTTGCCCGTCGCGGTCCTGACGGTGGTGGGCGCCGCGTAGCGATTCCCTCGAAGATCCCGGACATGTCCTTGACCGGTACGGCCCGGAAGCGCATCGAGGACCTCCCCGCTGCGCCGCGACCAGCAGGACCCCGCGTACCGCAAGGACATCCGTACCCTGACGATCCTGGTGTACTGGCTCGGGCCCGAGACGGTCCACGACCTCGCACTGCCAAGCGGGCCTGCCAGTTCCCCGCCGACCGCGGCCTGATGGCCGAGGACCCGAACCGCACCGGGACGCGGACCAGGCGCGGATCGAGACCCCTACCGGCAAGCTGCCGCCGACCGCCTTGACGGTCGGTCACCTCGTGTCAGGGCCGGGTTCCTGGTTGCCTCGCTGGCGAGCGGGAGTTCCCCAACGTGCATCTGGACCAGTGGAGGCGCTGGCCCGCCGCCGGGACCTGCCTGCCCTGCTCGACCGGCACGTTCCCCTCGACCCGGACCGGGCTGCGGTGCGGCTCGGCGTACGCCGAGCCGACTTCGTTTTCATGGACTGGGGGGTCCGAGCAGCCAGTTGCCGGCGGCGCTGGGGTCCTCGCTGAAGTAGTGGTCCCCATCATCCTGGACATGACAGCAGGCGCACTGGCATGATCACGGGCTTCCCCCCTCCCCGTGAGTAAAGGTCAGTAATGACGACATCTCATACGCTTCCACGTATACCCTCACGTACGGCCTCTCGTACGCCCTTCTTCCGGCGGACCAGTTGGGTCGCCGCGCTCGCCGCGGCAGTCCTCTCGGTACCCGCACTCGGCGCCCCCGCGCAAGCGGCTCCCGGCGACCCGGCAACCGCGTCCTCCTTCAACCTCAAGTCCGGGCCGGACCTGAGCGGCCAGGTGGCCGACCTGAAGGCGGCCCTGCCGGTACAGGGCGTCCAGGACCTGCTCGACCAGGGCAACCGTGTTGCGAAGACCGGCACTTCCTGCACCACGGACCCCTTCGGCACCGGTGACAACGGCACCGTGCTGGTTCCCGCCAGGAAGTTCTGCTGGGACGCGGGCGACTCCGACACCGAGGAATGGATACCGCAGGGCATCACTGGTGTTTCGGACGCCCAGGCCGACGAACTGTGGGGCACCCGGAAGCCGTTGGTCACCGCCTGGTACGACAAGGCCGGCAGCGGCCTCTGCTCGTCGGACCCGGGGACCTGCTACGACAAGGGCGTGCGGCTGTCGTTCCTTGACCCGGAAACCGCGATAGCGGGCAACCCCGAGGGCCGGCGGTACCGTCACGTCCTGCTGGTCGAGCCGTACTACAACTCGTACGGCAACGCCTCCTACAAGGCGGTCGACGTCCACGCCGGCGGCATCGCCTGGTACAAGTACTACCTGTACGTCACGGACACCATGAACGGCCTGCGGGTCTTCGACATGCGTTCCCTTCTGGACCTCAACCCGGACCAGGACGCCTCGGTGGACGACACCACGCTCAACGGCCTGAAGAGCAACGTCAGGGACGAAACGAAGATCGGCCGGCAGAGCAGCGTCTACTACGGCCACACGTACCGCTATGTGATGCCGCAGGTCGCCTCGTACCAGTTCGTCAGCGCCCAGGGCAACTCGTCCGCGGGGACCTGCGTCGCGACCGGAGCCCCCAAGGCGTCCTACATCTCGATCGACCGCAGCGCCACCGCCGCTCCGGCGCTGATCATGGGCGAGTACTGCAACTCCGACGCCACGCACCCCGAGAAGGGGCGGGTCGGGGCACTCCCCATCGACGACGCCACGGGACTCCTCAAGACGGTCAACGGCGTGGTCGGCGCGACGAGCGCGTACTACTTGCCGCGCGACCTCACCCAGGGCGCGGCCCGCTACAACGGCATGTACTACTTCAACCGCAGCTGGGAGAACAACAGCGGCAGCCTGCGGCGGGCCAACGTCTCCGGCGGGCGCCTGGTGGACTACGGCGGCAACATCACCAACGCGGCCGGGCCCGAGGACCTGTCCTTCGAGCACGCCCAGAGCGTCCTCCCCGCGGGGTCGGGCACCCAGTACCTCTGGTCGCAGACCGAGCACCGCATGAACACCGCGGACCCGCTCTGCACCGACCCCGGCTCCCCCTGCGGCCGGGTGGTCTACGCACACCGCGTGAGCGACATCCTGAGCCGGCCGTAACCCCGGACCCACGCAGAACAGCCCCCGGCGTGACGCCGGGGACTGTTCGCGTGATCCTCACGCGCCCGGCCGTAGTCCAGTTCTGCGGTGCCAGGGTGCGCAGGACGCAGAACTCGTTGTCCCCTGCGCGCTCGGCCACCTGCGTACTGGTCAGGCCACGCGCCGGACGGAGCCGGCGCAGCTCCGCGCCCAGCCGGCGTCGTCTGACGGTCGGATTTCCGTTCACCGCCACGGCGGTCCACCTCCGGCTCGGGACTGTCTGCCGACCACAGCAATGGCCGCGGCCGGGCCAGGGCGAACGTATTCGCCGCGCAGTGATGATCAACGGGCCCTGCCTGGCGAGTGTCATCTCGCGCGAACGCAGCCGCGCGCACAGCCCGAGCAGGGTTCACCCGAAGGCCATGACCTTCCACCTATCTGCCGGAAATGCCCGCTTGCCTGCTCGGTCCCGTGTTGGTGATCTCTTGGCAGGGGATCTCGACGTCCTCGGCCTCGCATAGGCGCCGCAGCCGAACCCTGGAGCCGTCTTTCTCGTGCACCTGGCGAAGCGGGATGTCGTGCTCCTCCGTGGCCGTGAAAAGCTGGACTGGGATGGTGACCAGCCCAAACGATATGGCCCCCTTCCAGGTCGCTCTCATACCGGCGCTCCTTCCCTGGGGCCCTCAGGCTAAGCCGAGGTCAGACGCCGCGACACTCGGCGACGACCACCTGTCCGGCCGGCGGGCGAGGCGACGACGCAGCCCACCAGAAGCTGGAGCCTGGTGGCCAGACGGGCGGTCTCAGCGCCAGTCGTCGATCACATAGGCGTCGGGGTGGCTGTAACCGGGCTCGTTGGGCCGGTGCATCGTGACGCCCTGCAACCCAGTGCGGAAACCACGGTCGATCAGGCGCCGATAGGCATCCGGGCGGCCCAGGTTCATCCCGGCGTCCAGCTGACTCAGCCCGCGCTCGGCCGCCAGTTGCTCACATGCGTCGAGCAGTCGCTCGAAGCGGTCGGCGGCCTCCGGGCCAGGGCGTACGGTGCCGAATTTGACGAAGCACACGTCCTCGCCGGCCTCCGATCCGGCTCCGCAGTGGCAGACGGCCAGGCCATCGAGCTCGGAGCCGCCGCCCTGGAGCAGGATGGTGTCACCGAGTCCCTGCGTGTGCACGGCGACGATCTCGCGTTCCAGGTCCAGGCCCTCGTACACGGCCCCGGTCAGTGCGCGACAGGCACTGAGGCAGGCGGGCTGATCGGCGGCAGGCAGCTCGCTGTACATCACCCGGCCGGGGACCGCGGAGCTGCCCGCGACTTGCTTCTTCATGATGGCCGTGAGGAATCGGGGCCAGAAACCGTACCTGCGGTAGAGCTCAAGGTGCTTCGGACTGTGCGAGAAGGTGAACAGGCCCAGGTGGCGGTTCCCCCAGGTGTCGAAGCAGTCCATGACCGGATCCATGAGGCGCTTGCCGACGCCCTGGTCCCACAGGTCCGGACGCACGGTCAACGGTCCGAAGTACCCGACGCTGCCCCAGTTGGCGGCGAAGTTCGATCCGGCCAGTTCGCCCTCGATCGTCGCTGCGAAGGCCGCGTGCGGATCGGCCGCCCAGCGCGTGCGGACGTAATCGGCGGTCTCGAAGAACGTCTTCGGCTCGGGGACCCCGAGGAACGTCCCGAAGGCGACCCGGAAGATCTCATCGGCCTGATCCAGGTCCGCCTCGGCCAACGGGCGGACTGACACCGGGCCCGCGACGGTCTTCCGCTCCGCTGCCGGTGAGGTCATCGCTCTCTCCTTCTCGGACCCCCGTTTCATCACACCACGAGCAGCACCGCATGGCGAAGCGAACGGTCGCCGACAGCCGAGGTCGGTGACCAAGCCCGATTGCCTTGCCACCCCGCCGGTGAGCGCAGGACGCCGACACCGATCACCCGGGTCGGTTCAGTGCTCGGGTGAGTCCGTGATTGGCTGCCCGTGCTGCTTGCAGGTCTTCCGTTCGTTCGTCGAGCTGGCCCTGCAGATCGACTACTTGCTGTTGGAGAGGGGTGATCTGTCGTTGCAACTGGTCGATGTCGACGGAGGCCCCGAAGCCCGAGTCACGCCAGACCTGTTCCCCCAAGGACTCGGTCGGCGTTCCTCCGCAGCACGGCATGACCTCCGCGATCCGCCAACTCGTCCTCCAGGCCCCGGCCCCGTCATCGCAAAGGCATTCGCTACCACGACAAGACCGCTTCACGGCTGGTCACCGATTGGACCGTCTGGAGGCTTTTGCGGGGCCGCTTCCCGCGGGAGCGGCCAAGCCGGCCCTGCCGATGCCACCGTGAACGGACGGCGTTGACAGGGGCCGAAGGTGCACCGGCTTACTTCTGCGGCCGGCCGCGTCAGTCGTCGTCCGGGCGCCGGGAGGGTCCGCACGGTCACGGTCTTCGCGACAGTCTTCGCCCGATAAGCAGTGGAGGACAGTGCATGGCTGGGTGGATGCAGGTGGGCTTGCTGTGTGGGGCCTTCCTGGCTCCGGCGGTCTCCGGGCCGCTGGGGCCAGGATTCCCGAAGGGGGGCATCGTCACCGTCCCCCTCGATGCCGCGCAAGGCCAGCTCCCTGAATCGATCACAGCCGACCGTGCTGGAAATCTGTACTTCTCCGGTAGGACGAAAGTGTGGAGACTGCCGGCGGGCAGCCGCCGGCCCGTGTTGGTGGCCGCTCTCCCCCTGCCCGACGTCGCTGCCCCGCACTTCGCCGGAGCGCTCGGTGTCGCCTACGGTCGGGACGGGCACCTCTACGTGGTCAGCGGTGCCACTTCGGCTGACCTCGATGCGGCACGGGTATGGCGGATCTCCCCCACAGGACAGGTCCGGCTACACGCCCGGCTGGACCCAGCCGGCATGCCCAATGACTTGGCGTTCGATGCGTCCGGGAATCTCTTCGTCACCGACTCGCGACTCGGCCGCGTCTACAAAGTGGAGCCCCCGCGCGCGGCTCGGAGCGAAGCCACCGTGACGACCTGGCTGACAGGCTCCCTGCTTGCTCGCGACCCTTCAAATCCCGGTGCCCCCGGCAGGTCGCTGGGGGCGAACGGAATCGCCTTCGACGTCGCGGGCAGGAACCTGTACATCGGAAACTTCGACAGCGGACACGTGCGGGTCCCTCTCGAGCGGTATGGGCAGCCCGGCGAGGCGAAGGTCTTCGCTTCGGGGCCCGTCCTCAAGGGAGCCGACGGCCTCACCCTCGCAGAGGATGGAAGTCTGTATGTCGCTGTGAACACCCAGAACAAGATCGTCACGATCAGCCCGCACGGCTCGCTCTCGGTCATGAAGCTGCCCACCGGCGTCCTCAACACCCCCTCCAGCCCGGTCTTCACCAAAGGCACCCACGATCTGGGGGAAGGCACGCTCCACGTCTCGAACTTCGCGCTGCGGGAGTTCCTCGCCGGTCGGCCGCCCAGGCCCGGCATCGTCGACATCCCCGCACCGGCCGCCGGGTCCTGGCCGGGTTCCCCCTCGGCCGGGACAGGTCCTGGACGTCACCTCGGCCCTCACCCTCTTCCCGAAGCGGCCCCTCTGGGGCAGCGAGGAGAGCGGCGGCTTCCTTGACGATGCGGCCGGTGTCGGTTCCCGCCAAGTCGTCCCGGAGATCGTGAAGAAGCCGGCGTGGCGGCGTGCTCGACGAGGTGCTGGCGGTAGCCGCCGTCGACCCGGGCCTTGCGGACGGTGGGATGGTCGGAGGCGACCCGTTCGATCAGGGTCTGGCCGGTGATCGAGTCCTGGACGCTCGCGGCGGTGACCATGGCCGCCAGGAGCAGGCCGACGGTGTCGATGACGATGCTCCGCTTGCGGCCGACGGTTTTCTGGCTGGCGTCAATGCCCTGCTCGGAGACGGGCACGTTGGTGGAGGTCTTGATGCTCTGCGAGTCGATGACACACGCACTCGGCTCTTCCTCCCGGCCCTCCTGCCTGCGGACTTGGCGTCGGAGCAGGCTGTTGAGCTGGTCGAAGACGCCCTCCTCTTGTCAGCGGGCGAAGTAGGCGTAGACGAGAGCCCCGCCCGTCCTTGTGTGAGGACTGCGACCAGCGGTTCGTTACCGACGTCCGCGGGGCCTGGCCGCGCGGGCACCGGCCTGAGGAGCAGGAGCAAGCTCTGCCCGAGCAGAAGGCCGGCGGGACCTGGCTCTCCCGCTTCCGCCCCGGGCAAGCCTCCTGACCACCGGGCAAGCCTCCTTGGGTCCAGGCGGCAAGCCCGGTGATCGCGGGCAAGCCACCCGCGAACGGGGGCCTGCCCGCGGCCGCCGCAGCGCGTCGCGCGGGAACTGCGCCACGGCGATCTCCCGAACGACGGCCGCGGGGAGCCGGCCTGGCCCGCGCCGCGCCTGTGGGCCGGGACGCTAGTCGGCCAGGCGTCGCAGCGCTGTTGGCCGGCGTTGAGACGTTGCCGGGACCCTGGTGCGCGGGTGGCGGCCGGGCAGGCTAGTTTGCTCGGATGAGTCTCCTTGATGATGTGGCCGAGCGCGACGGCTGGCAGTGCTGGGTGTGTGACGAACCGGTCGACCCCGACGAGTCGGTGAACGACCCGCGGGGGCCCAGTGTCGACAGCCGGACCGCCGACCGGAAGGCCAAGGTCGCCGAGCGGCTCGCGCACCGCGGGTGCAACACCCGCAAGGGCGCGGTCAAAGTGGTCATCGCCTGGCCGGAGCGCCTGTTTGTAGTCGAACCCGCGCCGCTGATCGCCGTTGCCGAGCGGCTGGAGCGCAAGGGTGGCCGCGAGATGGTGGGCCGTTGTCCGACAAGGAAGGACGCCCAAGAAGCGGCGGATTGGCTGGTGGACCGGTTCTCCCGACTGGTACCGGGGATGCCGGTGACCGCCGACATCCAGGCGGGCGGCGGCCAGTTCCTCGTCATCCTGGCCACCGGCCGCCGCTGACCGCGGATCGCCCGCGCATACTCGCGTCGAGGTGGTGGTCATCTAGCCACGCTGCAAAGCCTGGCCAACTTGCGTGCGAAGGCACAGCGGCCTCCCGCATCCCGCGCCGGGTGCGGGGAGGGTTGCACCGGAGGGCGGCTGAACCGTTGGTCACCCAGAGCCGCCCTATGGTGACGGCATCCCTGCCGTGGTCTGCGGGAGTGTGGGGTTGGGGGTGGTCAGGACGCGGAGCAGGACGGCTTCGATGCCGGCGCGGTCGGGGGCTGTGGTGGCGGCGAGGCCGCGCAGGGTGAGTCCGTTCATGGTGGCGGCGGCCGCGGTGGCGGTGACCGGGTCGGTGTAGTGGGCCAGGGCTCGCACGGTGTGTTCGGTGTAGCCGGCCTTGAGCGCGACGGCAGCTGCGGTGCCGGTGAGCGGGACGGCCGCCAGCAGCAGGACGGTTCGGGGGCGCATCAGGTGAGGGGGATGGCGCGGCAGTTGCTGGCGTGGGTGTTGGCCTGGTCGCGGGCCTCGGACAGGCGGTGCTGGTCGTAGATGTCGTTCCCGTCACGGCAGCCGTGGCAGTGCCATCGGTGGTTCTTGTGGATGGAGCCGGGCCCGGTGACATCGAGGTAGGAGCCGCCAAGGGTGACGTACCGGATCTGGAGGTTCTTGGGCCGGTCGGGCTCGGTGAAGGCGGAGGTGCGGACTGCGGTGGTCATGGGCTGTCCCTTGCAGGTCAGGCGGCCAGCCGGTGGGTCACCGGTGCCGTAGCGGTGAAGTAGGTGTCGGGGCTGGGCTCGTAGCCGCGGTGGCACGGGTCGCAGCAGCCCTGGGTGCGCAGCGGGAGGCAGAAGTAGTACCGGCGGGAACACCGGGGACAGGTGGACCTGGCGGCCATCGCCCGGTCCAGCGTCCACTCCTGCGCGAGCGTCGGCGTCCGCTTGGGCCGGGCCAGTTCCACGCTGTAGAGCCAGCCCCTCGTGGGGTGGTTGCAGGACTGGTCGGGCAGGAACGCGCGGTACTTGCAGCGCAGGACCGCAACCGGGTCGTGCCCGCCGGGGCTCAGCCTCTTCTCCCGCAACTGCCGCGGGTGAGAGGGCCCTCTGGAATGGCCCCCGCGGTCATGCTCCGGCAGCGTCGCGTCGGTACGCGGCACTCGCTTGGTCTCGCGGCGCCGCTTCCTGCGCGCGGGCGACTGGCATGCCCAGGCTCTGCGGCACTTGTTCAACCGCATGCTCGGACAGCTCCACCACGGCCTTCAGACCCGCGTTCCGTTTGACGAATCCATCGCCTTCCCACAGCCCGCTGGGACCTGATGGGGCTCGTTGAACTCTGATCGTGGTGGCGTGAACCTCAGGTCAGCGGCGGGTACCCCATACGCGCAGGATCCTGCTCGCTTCGTTGATGATCGAGGCGTCGGCATCCGATACCAACACCGAGGACAGTTCCTTGAGCTGTGCGAGACCTTCCTCGGACTGACGGCAGACATCGTTGATTGCACCGTCGAGGTAGTCACCGGTGTTGTCGTCCGCGCTGCCAAGCGCCGCAAGGACCATGCGCAAACCGCAGACGTCCCCCCGTTCGAGCAGAGCCTCCGCCGTCTCGCGAGTGACAGCAGTGTCTTGACCATCGATCAGCAGCCGTAGCAGTACCTCAGCCACTCCGGCATCCTCTGTCGAGCCTGCTAGACGCCGACCAGCTGCCGCTCTGACGAACCGGTCAAGGTGATCGTCACCGCCGGCGGCCGGCAGAACGCGAGCACGGCCCAGCCCACCGCCTCCGAGCTCACGTATGCGCACTTCGAGCCGTCAGAGTCGCTCTTCACCGGGCAGGTACTTGCCGTGCACCCCCAAGGCGATGGAGTGTTGCAGAGCGAGAAGTGGTGGTTCGTGCCGCCCGGCGCGGCCCGCGAGGATCTCGCGGCTGCCGGGACGCTCACGATCCAGGCGACCCAGGGCTCGCTGACGGCCCAGCACAGCCACCCGGTCGAGCGCCCGGGCAAGCCCAACCGCTTGGTCGTGGACAACGGCAGTCACCGGATCCTCATCTACGGGTTCGCGCCCGGAGCGCGGATCCCGGTCGGGCTCTACAAGACCGACCCCCCAACCGAATCCGAAAGCCGTGCCTCACTCGTCCGACAGATTGGCACGGTCGTGATGCCTCGCTCGAGAACCGTCGTCTTCACCGTTGCCGACGCCGTCGTCAAAGAGACCGGTAACCAGGGCTCGTACTGCGTCACCGTACCGATGCCGGAGCAGTACAACTGCCCTCAGCCTTAGCTTGTCCTACCTTTCAAGCGTGGGTCTGAGGCGGTCATTCGTAGGATCGTCGGGGCCCGGGGGTCCCGGGTATGGCTATGAGCTTGTCGCCGTCCGATGGCTCAAATGACTTGGCCGCCCGGAGCCCCGCGACGACTCGACCGCTAATTGGGATATGCGACTCGATCGCTGCGTAGGACAACCTCGGCGAGGTCGTCTGCGGGACTGCAGTTGGACGACGAGCTGGCGGAGGTGACCGTGCCGCAGATCTGGGCAGGCGTGGACATCGGCAAGGAACATCACCACTGCGTGGTGATCGACGCGGAAGGCGAACGCCTACTGTCGCGGCGAGTCCTGAACGATGAGGCCGCTCTATTAGAGCTGATCAGCGACGTACTGGCTGTCGCTGAGGACGTTCTCTGGGCGGTGGATATCAACCACGGCGGGGCCGCCCTGCTCATCGGCTTGCTACTCGGCCACGACCAGCCGATGGTCTATCTCACCGGCCTGGCTGTTCATCAGGCATCGGTTGCCTATCGCGGCCAGGGAAAGACGGACGCCAAGGACGCCTTGGTCATCGCCGACCAGGCCCGGATGCGCAGGGACCTCGGCGTGCTCCGGCCCGGCGACGAGATAGCCGTCGACCTCAAGATCCTCGTCAGGCGTCGCACCGACCTCGTCAACGACCGCACTCGCCAGATCAACCGGCTCCGGGAGTAACTCCTGGAGATCTGCCCGGTCTTGGAGTGATCGTTGAGTCTGACGAACAAGGGGCCGGCACTGCTGCTGACCGGTTACCAGACGCCGGCCGCCATCCGCCGCAGCGGTGCCAAGCGCATCGAGACCTGGCTGAAGAACCGCAAGGTCAAAGGCGCCGCCGCGCTTGCCCAGGCGGCTGTCGAGGCGGCCCAGGCCCAGCACACCTCTCTGCCTGGCGAAAGACTGGCCGCTTCGATGGTGGCCCGCCTAGCGAAGGGGGTGATGGCCCTCGAAGAGGAGATCGCCGAGCTCGACGCTCTCATCGAGGCCCGGTTTCACGATCACGCGCATGCCGAGGTGATCCGCAGCATGCCCGGCATGGGCGCCCTGCTCGGAGCCACCTTCATCGCCGCCACCGGCGGCGACATGGAAGCCTTCGGGACGCCTGACCGGCTCGCCGCGTTCGCAGGCATGTCACCAGTGCCCCGCGATTCCGGCCGCGTCAGCGGCAACATGCGCCGGCCACGCCGATACCACCGCGGCCTCCTGCGGGCGTTCCACCTAGTTCATTAGCCGAGGTCCGCCATGTCTGCTCAAGCATGTGGATCAATCTGTTACGCACGGGGAAAGGCGCCGGGCCGCCGCGTCCTGAGCCAGGTGGTGCGGCCCTGCGCGGATTTGCGCCGTCCGCCCGCCGGGCTCACGCGTGTGTCCGCTCCCGCAGGAGGGCTTCGCGCTCGGGCGGTTTCGGTGTGCCACCGCTGTGGTCCCGGCTCCAGGTCGTGAGGGTCCGGGGGTCTGCCGTGCCCTCCCGGAAGCGGGCCAGGAGGCGCTGGGACAAGGCGATCTCCCGGGAGGTGTAGCCCCTGGTCGCCGCCGGCACCCGCACCTCCTCCGCGCCGTCCTTCGTCTCCAGGACCAGGAACATCTGTGGCGGTTCCTCTCCGCCGTAGCTGGACCCCAGCGTGACCACCGCTTCCAGCACCGCCGCCAGGAATCGGCCTCCGCCCCTTGCGTCGCCCTCCACGGGCGCGGCGTCCACGCCCGCGGAGCGCAGGATCGACCACGGCCACGCCCGGATGCCGTCCGGGCCCCGCGCCTGTACCCCTTCGGAGGTGAGGCGAACGCAGTGGCCTTCCGCGTCCGGCGGGGAACCTACGTACACCGAGTCCTCGGTGATCCAGAACAGTCCTACCATCGCCACGGCTGACTCCTGACGTGCGTGCCGGTCCGCTCCAGCTCCCGCGATCGTTTTCGTCGCCCTGCGGCGCCTGGTTCCAGTAAGCCCCACCCTGCCGAGCGGAGCATGACCCTGCATCTCGGGGCTTGACCGTCCGCGGGGCCAGCGCCTTCGTCCGCTGCTGCGCTGGAGCCAGCCCCGCGGCCGGTGGCGGGCACCGACCCGCCGAGAGCGTCGGGCGTACAGATCGACCTTGGACTTCGGTAGCACCCGGGCCCCCTGCAGGGCACAACCATGGTCCCGAAGCAAGCACTCAGGCGTTTCTAGAACTTGGCGACATCACTCGCCCCTGGAACCAGCCGTTCCCGGCGCTCAGCGTCAGACGTTCCTAAAACTCACCTACAAAGCCAAACAGGGGGCGCAGGTGACAGAACAGCAGTCACGTCGCCTCTTCTAGCTGGCCGAGCCTTTCACGTTCGTCGTCGACTCGGCGGGTGTGCTGCGGCTCGCGCCGCGCCGGAGCGAGCACGTGGTGTGTGCCGGCGGCGTTCGCCACGAGCGCGCGGGAATCGGCCGGCGGGCCCCGGACGAGGGGGGCCGGGACCGGTGGCATGGCGGACCGTATGGCAGTGGAACGGGTGGCGCCTGCCGACGGGGACGGGCCCGGTCAGGGGTGAGGGTGTGCAGCCGATTGGTGGGGGATCGGCTTGCTGGGGTGCGGGCACTGGTGAAGGATCAGATTACGGGATGTGTCGGCTATGTATCGTGATGCCACGATTCGCGGCGTGTCGTCCTCTGCCTGCTCGACCTCATGAGGAGTGGCCATGGAAGACAGCCCGCTCAGCCGTCGACGGCTGTTGTGGGGTGCTGCCGGCGCGGCGGGTACGGCTCTGGCCGCTGTCGGGCTGCCCCAGCTGATGGGGCCCGGGGAGAAGGTGAAGGCTGTGCTGCCGAGCCCCGTGCGCAAGGCCCCCGTCGCCGCCGGCCCGCCTGCGACCCTGCGTCCGGACCCCTCGGTGGACTACGCCCCCGCCGTCTGGATCGAAGCCTCAGAGTCCAACTACACGCCCTCCGACCGTCCCGAGGCGTATCCCATCGAATACGTCGTCATTCACCTGACAACGGACATCTTGCCGATCATGCTCGCCATGTTCAAGGACCCCACCGAGAGGGTGTCCGCGCACTACGTGATCAGCGCAACCGGCACGCGGATCGCCCAGTGCGTGCGCGAGCGCGACGTCGCCTGGCACTCCGGCAGCGTTTGGTACAACCACCGGAGCATCGGTATCGAGCACGAAGGCTGGATCGACCAGCCTGTTTACACCGACGAGATGTACGAGGCATCCGCCGTGCTCACGGCCACGATCTGCGCGAAGTACGACGTGCCGGTCGACCGGGACCACATCCTGGGCCACATCGAGGTCCCGCTGTCCACTCACGAGGACCCCGGGCCCGCGTGGAACTGGAACAAGTACATGAAGCTCGTCGAGACCGCCCACCGGCGCATCAGGACCTGACACCGCGTCGACCCCATCACGCGGGCTTGCCGTCGCCGTAGAGCCACGAGTCCCAGATCGAGTCGAGGTCCCGGCCGGCCTTGGCCTCCGCGTACGCGGTGAAGTCGTCCGTGGAGGCGTGGCCGTGGCGGTGGCGCAGGGTCCAGCCCCGCACCAGGGTGCGGAAGGCCTCGTCGCCTACGGTCTGGCGGATCCTGTGGATCACCATTGCGCCGCGCACGTACACTGGCTGGCCGGAGATGTCCGAGGCGCTCGGCGGCTCGGCGGGCGGGAAGTCCCACTCGTCGTCATCCGCGGCCTTGGCGTGGTTGCGGTCGAAGTGCTCCTGGGCGCTGGCCCCGCCGTGGTCCTCGGTCCACAGCCACTCCGCATAGGTCGCGAAGCCCTCGTTGAGCCACATGTCCCGCCAGGTCCGCGGGGTGACGGAGTTGCCGAACCACTGGTGGGCCAGTTCGTGCACCACGTTGGTGGTGTGGAAGATATCGGCCGGAATGGTCGGCCTGGTCTGGGTCTCCAGGGCGTAGGGCGCATCGGCCGCCTGATCGACGATCACCCCGGCGGCGGAGAAGGGGTAGGGACCGAACCTCCCCTCGGCCCATTCCATGATCTCGGGGAACCGGCCGAGGACCGCTCCGTCCTCGTCCACGCTCGCGGTCGTGTCCATCGCCGACACGACCGGGACGCCCGATCGGGTCCGGGAGGTCATGATGTCGTAGCTGCCGATGGCCACGGTCGCCACATAGCTGGCCATGGGCTCGGCCTGGTGCCAGTGGAAGGTGGCGCGGTCGCCGCTGGTGCGCCGGGCGCGCAGCCGCCCGTTGGAGATCGCCTGCACCCCCTTGGGGACCGTGACGGTGATGTCGTACGAGGCCTTGTCCGAGGGGTGATGGTTGCCCGGGAACCAGGACATCGAGCCCGTCGGCTCACCGAACGCGACCGCTCCGTTGTCCGTTCTCAACCAGCCTTCGCGCCACCCGTGGTCATGGGTGATCGACTCCGGCGTGCCCGCGTAGTGCACGACGCTGCGGAAGGCGGCGCCCTTCCTGAGGTGATCGCGCGGCTGCAGGGTCAGCTCCTGCCCGTCCTGCCGAACCCGCGCCTTGCGGCCGTCGACGGTGGCGCTCAGCACCTCCATGCCGAGGAGGTCGAGATGGAAGGCGCTGAGGTCCTCGGTGGCCTTCGCGGTGATCTCCGCAGTGCCCTCGAGGCGGCCGCTGCGGGGGTCGTAGGCCAGGGTCAGGGCGTAGTGGGTGACGTCGTAGCCGCCGTTGCCGAGCTCCGGGAAGTACGGGTCACCGGCGCCTGCGGCAGCGGGGTGCCCGCCCCGGAACACCGTGCCAGCAGCCCCCGTCCGAGCGGTGTCCGCGCCGGTACGGGCACCCGCCCCACCGCCGCCACGGCCGTCGGACTCCGAGCACGCGGGGAGTGCGGCGAGCAGGCCCGCGACCGCGAAGGCGGCCAGACGTCCGGAAGTCTTCACGCAGCCGATCATGACCCAGCCCCCAGGTGCCCCGACCTCGCCGCGCCGTGCGCATGGCCCCTCCGGCGGGCACGGCCCGGATGCCGCCGGTCGGGTTGCGCCGACGGGGTGCCATGGACGGAGCGGCACGGTCGGGGCGCGGCGATCGTGCAGCGCGGAGCGCGAGCGGCACGACCCACGCGCGCGTCTAGGGACTGTGTGATGTCGTGATCAACCGGTTGCTCGCAGGATGTCTTCGAGCCAGATCGTCGCGGCTCGGAGTTCGAGGCCGGCGAGGTAGCTCTCGGGCGTTTTGTCGTAACGTGTGGCGATGCCGCGCCAGTCCTTCAGCCGGTTGATCAGGCGCTCGACATTCAGCGCGTGCCCGTGTGGCTGATTGCGTTGGTCACCACAGCAGTCGGAAGCGGGGCCGCTTGGTGGACGAGCCGTTGATGCGAGGCAGGGCCTGAACCTGTCGTCGGTCAGTGAAACTGAGCAGTCGTCACGCTCCTGATCCGTCCGTTCAACACGCCGGTGACGCCACGGCCAAGCACGCCAGTGCGTCGGCCCTTGGACATGCCGTTCGGGATGCGCACATGGGGGAGCGCTGTTTGGCTGGTGTGGCCCGCCTTCCCAAGGCTGTCTGACACCTGATGGAGTGGATCATGAGCGTTGCGGATGAGTTTGGTGACCGCATCCGGCACATGCGTGCCAAGGCGCAGGAGATGGAACAGGAAGCGGAGCAGGTCGCGGACCCGCAGGAGCGTCAGCGGCTGAAGGACAAGGCCCGCCGGCTCAAGCAGCAGAGCGACCGGGAGAGCAGTGAGGGCATTGACCCCATGTAGCGGTGGCGCGCTGATCGTCTCGACGTGCGCAGGCGGCTACCCCGGTTCGTGCCGGGCGGCGGGGTTGTCATCGTCGCAGCTCGGCTTGTGCCCCGGTGCTCATGATGTGTAGAGCTTGGTGGTCTCGTTGTGGCCAGGGTTTGCGGTTGACCGTTGACCACTTCCTCAGCTGGTTGCTGACCGCCTGGAGGGGATGGGGGTCAGGCGAGGGACGCCCGTGGCGGCTTTCTTCTCTCAGCTTGTGGTCCTGGGCGGCCGGAGGCGTCGACGCGACGATGTGCCGACAACGCGCACACCGTCAGGTGACCGGTACGAGTGGGCCCGAGGGGGCCGTCCGACGTGAACGGTCGCGTCTGCGTCGGCTCTGATGGTGACGGGTTGCCCGTCCGCACGGTCGCAAAGCGCTAACGACTTGGTCCGCGATTGAGGTTTGGGCGTGCTGGCCTGGCGGGTCGGCTGGTGGTTGATCAGCAGGCGGCCTGCCGGGCGAGCACGAGCTCGGTGCTCGGCTTGCGGCGGGTCGGTCGGCGAGCCAAACGGTCCGAAACCAACGAAGCGATCGCCTGGTGGGTCGCGGCGTAGTCCTCGCGTGGGCCGGTATAGCGCTGGAGCGGGCACCAATGCCGCAATTCGGCGTTGGCGTGCTCACGCAGATCCGCTCCGAAGGACTGCCGTCGGCGCATCTCCCGCCAGGCGTACTGCTCGCCGAGCGGCGCGTCGCCCTTCGGCTTCTTCGGAGGGGCGCTGATCTGGTCAGGGAACTCGTTGGCCAGCCTCCGGTAGCCCTCGTCGACCTCGGCCGTCACCTTCGGGTGGAGTCGGCACTGCTCGGCGATACCCTCGGTGCGCATCGCGGTCTGGTCGTGTATACGGCCAGGTCGGTCCGCACCCGACCACAGCAGACGGCCCTGGCCGCGCTGATGGTGGTGGTCTTGATGGTGTTCTGCTCCTTCTTGCCGGAGACGAAGGCCCGCCGTCCGGGCCTGCCTGCCTTCGGGCGGCGAACCTGGGTCTCGGCTCCATCGATCCGCAACCGGGTCCCCGCGACCTCGGCGTAGGCGAACACGTCCGCCAGGGTCCGAAGTCGCACGCCGGGGTGGTCGGGGACTGCGAAGCCACGCATGGCCAGCAACGGGCGGATCTCCCCGATGGCGCGGGAGATCGTGGAGCGGGCGATGCCGTACAGCGCGGCGAGCGTGGCGTGCGGGAGCCCGGTGCGTAGGTGGACCAGGGTGACGAGCAGGCGGTCGGTGAAGACCAGGTCGTGCTTCGGGCGGCTCTTCTGCGGGACCTGTCCGAGCTGGGAACGTCCCTGCAGACGAGCAAACGCAGCCGGCCAAGCACCGGCCCGAGCATCAAGGCCTCAGCAGTCCGCCCACCCACCAGTCGTGCGACTTGCCATCGTTGGCGATGCCGCGATTGCGCAGTGTCCCTTCGACGGTGAAGCCGAGTTTCTCGGCGACGGCACGCGAGCCGGTGTTCCCGGCCATGGCCCACCACTCGATGCGGTGGACGTCGAGGGTGGCCCAGCCCCAGTCGCACAGGGCCCGAGCGGCCTCCACCGAGTACCCGCGTCCGCGCTGTTCCTTGACCGCCCAGTAACCGAGCTCCCAGACGCCGCGGCTGATGAGGGTCAGACAGTACGAGCCGACCAGGGCGCCGGTGTCCTTGCGGAACGCGCCGAGGGTGTAGTCCCTGTCCTCGGCCCACTGAGCGGGCAGCTTCTCGCCGACGAGCTTCTCCGCGTCCGCACGCCGGTACGGCACCGGCACCGGGGTGTAGAACTGGATGTCCTCGTCCTGGCAGGCTTCGTACACCGCATCCACGTCGGCAGGTGTGAAGGCCCGCAGCACCAGACGGTCGGTCTCAAGAGTCACTGGATCCATCGCGGCAGTATGACCACCATCAACAAGCGGCGACCAGCGAATATCCCGACCGAGCACCGCCCATCACAACACCCCGGGCTGGTCAACGGTCGTCGCAACACCCCAGATCGGCTGCCCCGAGACGGAGCTACACCCACCATCAATCGCGGACCGAGCCGTAAGCATCCGGCTCCCTCGCTGAGGTACGTACACACAACCGGTGCGGCTCGCGCGGTTCCCCGAGCGCGCGGGTTGGTGGATGCTGAACGTCGGGGGTGGTCGCGCCATGGCTGGTGAGAAGAATCGGCAGATCGTGATCGAAGTGGGGGAGAGCAGGTTCTACCCGGAGCCGCTGGGGTGGACCGAATACTCGACGTTCCGGGTGGTCGGATCCCGGCCAGGCGGCATGCTCGACCGGAACGCCGTCCGGGGTACGGCAGCCGAACGCGACGAGTGGCGGGCGGCGGGCGAGCTGTTCCACCGCTCGATGCGCGAGGCGGAGGACGTGTATCACGCCGTCACCCGGCAGGGCGCGGGCCGTTACCTGCCCGGGGCACGGCGGCGGAAGGAGCGCGCTGCGGAACGCTTCCGGGACGTCCTGGCCGCGGCCGAGGAGCGCTACGCGCCGGTGCGAGCGGAGATCAGGCGCCGTCTCGCCCTCGCGAGGGAAGAGGTGCGCCAGGAGCGGGAGGAACTCAAGCGCCGCGGGGCGGCGGAGGAGGCCGAGAGGAAGGAGCGGGAGCGGGTGAGGCTGGCGCGCGGGAAGCGCTGCCACGCGCTGGCGAGCCAGGCGATGTGGGGTTGGGTGCTGGTCGGCGAGGACGGCACGACCGCTCTCGTCCACCGTCACGACGTGGACCCCGCGCAGCCGTTGCCGACCGCCTCAAGACGGTCTTCGGAGCCTCTGAACGCGTACGCGCTGGCGAGCGAGCTGGAGAAACTCGGACAAGGGGAAGGGCTCACCTCCGTCCGGTGGGAGAAGGCAGCCTGCGAGAGGGTGGTCAGCGAATGCTCGACGCCGGAGGACCCGGTGCAGTTCGGGCAATGGTGGACCGAGGCCACCAGCGGCCGCTGGCGGTCGCCCGGTGAGCTTCCCCCGCCCTCGTCGTCCTCATCCGGCCCGGGCCACGGACGCGGCCACTCGGGCAGCGATTACGGCGGCATCGGCGGGGACTTCGGCGGCGGCTTCAGCGGTGGTTTCGGTGGCGGCTATTAGGGTCGTTGCTCGGAGGGGTCGGCCAGCCAGGCCGGACCAGACGGGGCGCCGTGAGCGGCGTGCCGTCACGTGGTGCTGTCCTGCCCCCGCACTCGGCGACCCGCTTGGGCTCGGACCGTTTCGCTGCGAAGCAAGCCACTTGTTGCCCACACAGTGAGGTCACGGCCGAGCCGAGCGAGGTTGGCCTCTCACCCGGGGCGTCCACCGGGGGGAGTGCCCGTGTCCTACGGAGGGCGATAAGCCAACCGCTCCGACGTACCGCTCACTCAGCTGGTCATTGACCGACTATGCACAAGGCATCGTCGTAAAAGCCATGAACCATCCCTACCGAAGCGGATACAGAGGCTGGTACAAACTCCGTCGACGGGACACCACCGAAGCGATCGTCGGAGCCATCACCGGCACCATGACCCGCCCCCAGCTCCTCCTCCTGGGCCGCCACGACACCCACGGCCACCTACACCCCATCGGCCGCACCGCCCCCCCTGCGCCCCGAAGCAGCCCGTCTCATGGGCGGGAATCTGACTGCGTCAAGCCCTGAACACCCATGGGCCGACATTCAATTCACATCGGCATGGGGCAGCCGAGACGTCATGGACGTGACACTGGTCCACCTCGAACTCGTCGCAGAGATCAGCGCCGACACCGCCGTGGACGGGGGCGGTTTCTACCGGCACCCGGTGCGCTTCAAGCGGCTGCGCCTGGACGCGACGGTCGTGGATGTTCCCCGGTTCGGGGAGGGCCCGGCCGCGGCGGCCAGCTGAGTACCGGCAGGCGCCTTCAGTCCCGTATCTGCGTGAGTCGGAGTGCCGGGCGGGTGAAGCCGTGCCCCCGCACCTCGCTCGCTCCGCCCCAGGACAGCCCGGAAATGTCACCCGATCGAGGGGTGGGGCCACTTCAACCCGTTCCTCCGGGGCGCCACC